>CAYTWO010000125.1:0-2051 GCA_964442125.1 uncultured Gemmatimonadota bacterium | reverse complement strand
GCGATGAAGGCCGGTAGCGGTGATCGATACTTCCAGGAGGGGGAGATGGCGGTCGACAAGTTGGTTCCGGAGGGTCTTGAAGGGAGAGTGCCGTACAAGGGGATGGTGGCGGAGACTATCTACCAGATGATCGGCGGGCTTAGATCGGGTATGGGATACTGCGGAGCGGCGAACGTACCGGAACTTCAAGAAAAAGCGCAGTTCGTCAAGATCACCAGCCATGGACTGAAGGAAAGCCACCCGCACAGCATCGATGTAACAAAGGAAGCACCTAACTACTCCTGACGAGGCCTCTTAGTGAGCGACGAACTGGAACGGTACAAGAGTATGAGGATCGGTGTTCTCATGGGTGGTAGATCTGGGGAGCGAGAGATCTCGTTGAAGTCGGGGGCGAGGGTGCTCGAATCTCTTCTCTCACAGGGACTTGACGCGGTTGAAATAGATGTCGGACTGGACATTTCCGCCAGGCTGGTGGCGGAAAAGATCGATGTTGCGCTGATAATGCTGCATGGACGATACGGCGAAGATGGAACTATCCAGGGTCTTCTGGAACAGTTGGACATACCCTATACCGGCTCCGGGGTTCTTGCGTCTGCGCTGGCGATGAACAAGATAGTCTCGAAAAAACTCTTTGGTCTCGAGGGAATTCCGACACCCGAGTACGTCGAAATTCCATCTGAAGCTGATATCGACGAGGCCGTGGAGGTTATCAGGGAGAAATTGTCGTTTCCAGTGGTTGTCAAGCCGGTGGATGAGGGCTCGAGTCTTGGGGTGATTATCGCCTCGGACGAAGCGAAGCTCAGAGAAGCGCTGAAGGAAGATCTGGAGAAGTACAGTGCCGTTTTTGCCGAAGAATATGTCAAAGGGACGTCGATCACGGTGGGAATAGTGGGAGTGGGCAGGAGCACACGAGCGCTCCCGGTCCTGGAATTGAAAGCAGGAAACGAATTCTATAACTACGAGGCCAAATATACCCCAGGGATGACCGAGTTCATCTGTCCCGCCCGCCTGGAGAAGAGAGTATATGATCTTACTCAATCCTACGCTCTGAAGGCTCACAATTGCCTCGGTTGCAGGGGTTTTTCCAGGGTTGACATGGAGGTGGACGAATCGGGCACACCTTATGTTCTGGAGGTTAACACGATACCGGGAATGACGAAGTTGTCGGACCTTCCCGCCGAAGCGGAAGAAGACGGGATGAGCTACAGCGAACTGGTGAACGTGATTTTGAGTAGCGCTCCGACAGGTCTTTCCGAGTGAAACTGAGGCAGGATAGAGCGTGTCATAATGTCACAACAGGGTCGGGTGACATTTTTGGTGTTGACAACTGGTACAAAATTTCCTATACTATATATGATGGTTTGTATTCAGCGAATACAAAAACTTGTATATTTTGATCCATTTGCTTGTTAGCTTGTCAGGAAATGATAAAGAATCTGGAGACTTCTTTGTGGCTGGTATCGCGACACTTGAAGATAGCGG
Source organism: uncultured Gemmatimonadota bacterium (assembly GCA_964442125.1). Lineage (GTDB taxonomy): Bacteria > Gemmatimonadota > CAZMKB01 > CAZMKB01 > CAZNLH01 > CAYTWO01. The sequence continues at coordinate 569 of CAYTWO010000125.1, read as the reverse complement.
CCATGAGTGCACCTCTTCTTTTATTCATTTTTCACCGATGTTGAGGGAAGGTTAGGAATGGCAGATAACTTCGCTGTTAACGATAAAGTTATGCATCCCCATTATGGTGCCGGTTATATCCGGTGTGAAGGCATCAAGGAGGTGGATGGCAAAAAGATAAAGTGTATCGAGATCGATACGCTGTTCAAGAGCACCAAGATATTTGTTCCTCTTGAGAGCATCGGGATGGCGGGGTTACGTAAACCAATCGCGCAGAGAAAGGTCAAGGCGATATTAGATCTGCTCCAGTCCCCCAGGGAGATCCTCCCCAAACGCCATCGAACAAGGATTCAACAGCTCGAACAGAAACTGAAGACAGGTCGCTCGGAGGATTGTGCAGCCATAATGAGGGATCTTTATGAGAGGTACGCCGAGGGTAGCCTGTCAATGACGGAGAGAAGGATTTTCGAGAAGGTCAGAAACCTGCTCTCCAGTGAGATTGCCATCGCCAAGAACATCACCCTTGCGAAGGGTAAAGAAAAAATCAACAAGGAATTGGCCAAGAGAGATAATTCTTCAAAGACGTGACA
>CAYTWO010000124.1:0-2616 GCA_964442125.1 uncultured Gemmatimonadota bacterium | reverse complement strand
TGTTATATTGTCATTTAGAAAATATCAATATGGTACGGGTGTCCCCCTTTCGCGAGGGGAAGATGGGGGGATTGTCCGTCAAAAGGACTTTGTCCCACAACCTTCTCCGGAGACCTAGAGCGAAGGACCTCGCCCTCCGGTACAGAAGAGCATAACAAGGTCTTGGCTGCTTATCCCAGAGTGGCAGGATATCCGTCCCCCGTGCGGGATATCCCCCCTTTCTTTCAAAATCGAGTCAAATTGCGATGTGATGATCGTCGCAGACTCTCTATTACGGTTTAACATTTATTGTAATTATGTCAAGGGTGTCGAAAAACACTTGATTCTTTTTCCGTCATGACATAGGATTAGCGGTACGTGAACTCAACCTGCATTCCTGCCCGGTTTTACCAAAGGAGATCTGTTGAAGCGTTTAAAGTTCGCAATTGTCATTCACAACCACCAGCCGGTCGGTAATTTCGATAAGGTCATTCAGAGTCTGACCAGCAACTGCTACAGGCCCTTTCTCGAGGCAATGAAGGGGCATCCGTCCCTCCACTTCACCTTCCATGTCAGTGGTCCCCTTCTCCTGTGGTGGGAGGATAACGATACATCGATGCTGGATCTCATCGGTGATATGATAGATTCCGGTCAGATCGAGCCACTAATGGGTGGATTTTACGAGCCGATCCTTGCATCCCTTACACCCGACGACCGGAGGGGCCAGATCTCGAAGATGAGGGAATATCTTCGAAAGCGTTTCGGAATCACACCGGTTGGACTATGGCTGGCAGAACGGGTGTGGGATAGTGAAATCATCAGTGACCTCGTTTCGGAAGGTGTGAGATATGTCCTCGTGGATGACCGACACTTCAAGGTAAGCGGGTTTAAAGAGGATGAGCTGAACGGTTATTACTTGACAGAATCGGCGGGACATCCCCTTGCCATCTTTCCCATCGATGAACGGCTGAGGTATCTGATCCCATTCCAACCGGTGGACGAACTGGAGGACTATCTGAGATCGATCCGGGGAAACGGCGGGTCGGTAGCGATCTATGGTGACGATGGAGAAAAGATGGGAGGTTGGCCTGGAACGGCAGGCTGGGTCTATCGGGATGGCTGGCTCAACTCGTTCCTGAACAGTCTGGTCTCCCTGAAGGAGGAATTTCTGGATATCCAGACCTGCTCACAGGTAATGGATGAAGAGAAACCTCTGGGCATCTGTTACCTCCCTACCGCATCCTACACGGAGATGGAAGGCTGGGCGCTTCCAGCGGGGAGACTGATATCGCTGGCAGAGCTGACGGAACGTCTGGGAGATCAGTACCCCGATGATATGCAGTTCATCAGGGGAGGACACTGGAAAAATTTTCTTGTAAAATACCCGGAAACGAACCTCCTTCACAAGAAGGTACTTCGTCTGAGCAATCTGATTCATAACCGAAAAATGGTCCCCGCAAAAGTCATCGAAGAGCTCTATGCTGCCCAGTGTAATGACGCGTACTGGCATGGTGTCTTCGGGGGACTTTACCTCCCTAACCTGAGGGGTGCTGCCTGGGAGAGGATCTCGAGGGTCGAAAAGTATTTGCGGGTCGGTGAGGATCTTACCTTTGAGATCACCGATCTGGACCTGGATGGACGGGAGGAGATCTGGGCGCATTCCTACCGGTTTTCTGCCGTCATCCGACCGGAGGCTGGCGGCCGCATCTCGGAATATACTTATCTGCCTCACGGTAACAATTACTGCAACGTCATCGCGCGCCGGTTCGAAGCTTACCACCATAATTTATCGACAGAAGGTGATGGAGACGAAGGTGTACAGAAGAACGGGAGGGCAAGTATCCACGATCTTTCGAGAAGACTTCCGTCCGATGTGCGGAAAGCGTTACACTATGACAACAGCCCCCGCGGTCTGTTCATCGACAGGTTCTTCAATGAAGCGGGTGGTGTCGGGGAGTACCAGAGGTCGCAACTGTCTGAGGTCGGGAATTTTCCATCTGGCGCTTATCGATGGAAGCAGTTGGAGGCAGGGGTTCTAGTGGAGCGGGAAGAGGAAGTGCCCTCCGGTGACCAGGGGGTGAATCTTGGTGTCAAGAGAGAATTGACCTTTACTCCTGAAGGTGAGATGCTGCTCAATATTACCGTGGCGTATCAGATAATGCCATCAGAGTTGTGTTACGGCGTCGAGATGAGCCTGTCTCCGCCGCACATTTTCCGCGGTCACGGAATCGTTATGGTCGATGACCGAGATCTTAAATCGGTTGCCAGACCATATGCCTTCGAGGATGTTCGATCTATGCGGCTCGGCATGGAGGAGACCTCTCCACATCTTCAGGTGGAGTGGTCGCCACAGGCGACATTGTGGTGTTATCCGATCTTCACCGTCTCTCAATCCGAATCAGGTTTCGAAAAGACCCTCCAGGGGCTGACGATCCTTCCCTTCTGGCGGCTTTCTGGAGACGGCGGAAACACGTTTTCTGCTGACATCCAGTGGAAGTTCGTCGAATAGTAGTAAACCTTTTCCCGACAGAATCGCTCAAATTAGGTCGAACAAATAATCATCAAATGTGTAAAACCGGCATCTGTATAGTTCACTGGAATTCAAAAAAGTCAAATGAGAGGGATATGAGATGGTAA
>CAYTWO010000123.1:0-3187 GCA_964442125.1 uncultured Gemmatimonadota bacterium | reverse complement strand
TACCGACGGTCACAATGACAGGGAATGTGTGTGTCTCTCTGCTCGCGTTCGGTGCGATTCCTGTAACCTTTCCCTGTAGAGGATTGTTGGTTTTGCCCGATGTCGTGATGGTGACACCACTACCCTGCATGACATGACCAAAGTATTTTTCGGGAAGGTCCACGATAACCTTGATTGTGCCGAGATCGACCAGTTCATAGACTGGCGTACCGGGATTCACCCACTCGCCGACATCGATCAGTTTCCTTATGGTGTATCCATCGAAGGGAGACCTGATTCTGCAATTATCCAGGTCGAGCTCGAGCTGTTTCAGTTCTGCCTGCCTCTGATGATATAACGCGGAGGTCCGTGTAGATACCGCCTTGTCCTCGTCGAACTGATCGTTCGATATCACTCCCTGATGGAACAGGTTTTCCGATCTTGCGAGATCTTTCTCCTCGAGCTCGGCTTGAACCCTTGCCTGTTCGACCTCGGCTCGTTTGGCCTCGATCTCATACTGGATGCTGCGGGGGTCGATCGAAACCACTACAGCCCCTTTGCGGATCGCGTTCCCTTCGAGCGCGTCGATGCGGATGACCCTGCCTGAAACTTCCGAGACGATTTGACTCTGCGACCGTGCCTCTGTGCGCCCCACTAAAGTGATTTGGTCATGGAACTCCATCGATTGGACCGGTTCGGTTTCGACAGAAGTTGGAGGCATTCCCTGTGCATGACCTGCTGCCGCTGTCATGATCGATAACATAATTGCTATTGGCAAGAATATGGTGAATATGGTCATGCTTTTTCCCCTTTAGTTTTGAATGGGGCCTGACCCCATTTTTCTCAAAAAGTCAGGTTTTCTCCGATCTCTTCTTTTGGTCTGTCCATGTCCCACAGCTCTTTGCCGCCTTCGATCAGGGTTGGCCTGTGAATGTCACAATCCAGGTCGGGCTCGGTTCCCTTGATGAAGACCTCGGTATACAGGAGGTTTTTAGGACACGAGTCGGTGACCAACAGACCGGACTCACCGCAGACCTTTTTGGTAACTATGTTGGAGGGGACGGGGAAGTTTCTAGGTGGAAGATCCCTGTGTGCCTCGATCATAAAGTCGGACCATATCGGTAGTGCACATCTCGCCCCGGTCCCCTTATTGATGATGGTTTTCGGCTGATCGAACCCGACCCAGACTCCACAGATGATGTCCGGTGAGAAACCCACAAACCAGGCATCCGTGTAGTCGTTAGTTGTCCCGGTTTTTCCTCCGGCAGGCCTTGTGAATCCTCTCAAGCGGGCGCCCCGCCCGGTACCTGACTCGAGGACTTCCTGGAGGAGGGATGTCATGATGTATGCCGTCTGCGGGCTGAGAACGGCTTCTTTTCTCGGTTTATTCTCCCAGAGAACTTCCCCCTCTCTCGATTCGACCCGGACAATGGCGAGCGGATCCACGCGGACTCCCTGGTTCGCGAAGATCGAAAAAGCAGACGTTACCTCCATCGGCAGCACCTCGGCGGCTCCCACGGCTATTGACTCGACCGCGGGGATGGGGCTTTCGATCCCCATTCGCTTCGCGTACTCGATTACTGTCGAGACGCCTATCTTCATCAGGAGCTTGATAGATATCAGGTTGATCGATTTCTTGAACCCAACTCTGAGTGGCGTGGGTCCCTGGAAGTTTTCGTCATAATTGGTCGGCCGCCAGTCCTCTCTTCCGGGTTGGTCGAGAGATATGGGTGAATCGATTATAATGGTCGAAAGCGGGATCCCGTTGTCAACGGCGGCGGTGTATACAAATGGCTTAAAGACAGATCCAGGCTGTCTGCGTGCCTGGGTAGCCCGGTTGAACTTGCTGTGGACATAGTCCCTTCCTCCTATCATAGCCTTGATATATCCGGTCTCCGCCTCGAATGCTATAAGTGCTCCCTGGAGGTAGGGGATTGGTCCCCCGGGTTGATTACCATTCTCGTAGTTCTCGAGATATTTCTCGTACGTAATGTGTTCGTAATTCCACTGCGCCTCGATATCCCGAAGGTTTCTCTCCATGATCTCCATGGCCTTTTCTTGAAGCTCGAGGTCGAGGGACGTGTAGATGTCGAGCCCTCCTCTGTACAGACTGTTGTAACCGAAACGATCCTCCAGTTCCTTTCGTATGTATTCAACGAAATATGTGGCGATTTTTTCCTTCTGGCCTCTTCCCTTGAGGTCCACAGGGCTTGCCTTTACTCCTTCCGCGGTGTTGGGTGACAGGAATGCCTCCTCCACCATTAAGTCGAGTATGGTCGCCCTTCGGTTGAGGGAAGCTTCGATGTTGAGATAGGGCGAATACCGGCTTGGCCAGCGTGGGATCCCGGCCAGGAGCGTCCCCTCATCGAGTGTGAGCTCGCTTGTGTGTTTTCCGAAGTAGGTCTGGGCGGCAGCCTCGATGCCGTAAGCCCCGGATCCAAAGTATACCTGGTTAAAGTACATTTCGAGGATCTCATCCTTAGAGTAGGTCCTCTCGATCTCCAGTGCGAGGATGGCCTCCCTGATCTTCCGGGAGAAAGTCTTCTCCGTCGTGAGGAAGAGGTTCCGGGCGAGTTGCTGGGTTATAGTACTTCCTCCCTGTACGATATCGCCCGAACGGATATTGATATAAAAAGCCCTCATGATACCCATGAAATCGACACCCCAGTGGGAATAGAAACGCCTGTCTTCCACTACGATCACGGCATTCTTGAGGAAGTCGGGTATTTCGTGGAGTGATATCGGGATCCGTTTCTCCTCGTAGAACTCGTGGATGACGGTGCCGTCAGCCGAGAAGACCCTCGAGATCAGACCGGAAGTGGTGTCGTCCAACTCGAGCATGGCGATCGACGGGAGATCCTTCTGGAAATATCGCAACATGCCATATCCAACCCCGACGATGAAGGAAAAGACTATGAACATGACAAGGAAGAGTATAGCCTTGAAGCCCCATTTCTTTCTTCGCGGCTTCAAAGGATTCATTGTTTTTCTCTGGATTTTCTTCATGTCATTAACGTTGAATTGTTGCGGTTACGGGGCACACTCCCTGAGGGAATCATAACAGGAGTACACTGAACCGTCAAGAACGGTCCGGGGTTTATGTCCCCTGTTTATTGCTTTGAGCTTCCGCTGGTATTAAATTACGTTCCCGACGGTTCGAAGGCAATACCGGTACCAATTGCGTTGGACTGGAATAAAGATCCCCCCC
>CAYTWO010000122.1:0-3557 GCA_964442125.1 uncultured Gemmatimonadota bacterium | reverse complement strand
TGCGAATCGCTATTACCCGTTAAATCAGTCCGAATATCAATCAGTGCGAGCTAACTCACGTTGCACGTGAAACCATCGATATCGATCTGGCTCGCGAACAGCACGGACAATATGCCGAACTCGCCAAGGCGGAGGGTGCCGTGACTTGCTGCAGCCTGGTTTTTAAGGTGTAATTGTTCCCCATGGAAGGCCACTCATCGCGATCGGGGAAGGATCAAAAGTAGAGCTGGTCGGTCAACGACTGGTACACAACCACTAACTTCTGATACATCAAGGCATTAGATGCATAGGTGAGCTTGGCGTTCTGTTCGTTGTCACGACTCTGTATCACAAAGGTCAACTCCCCTCGTCCCTGGTTGTAGAGCTTGAGCTCTTCCTCTGTCCGCTCCCTCGCCGACACTATCTGTTCCTTGTTGAGAGCAAGGACCTTTTCCAGCTCGCTGATCTGTATGTGGACCTCTGTCAGGGCTGCAACGAGGCTGAGGGTGACGTTTTCCAACTCTTTCTCGAGTTGCTTCACCTGGAGGTCTGTCTTTGTGATCTGATGCTTAATGGTCCTGTTGCCCAACGGTACGCTGAACAGAAGCCCTACCATCGCATCCGGCTTCTCCATCTTCAAGGAGCCCGGGAAGTCCAGAGCCGCTTCCTTGATGTTGAACCGGGCCACCAGAGAGAGGTCGGGCTTCAAGGTGTTCTCGAGGCCGAGCCGGGAATGACCGAGCTGTTTCAACCTGATATCGAGTGCCCGGATAAGCCTCGATTGCTCCTTCAAGACGGTTATGGCATCATCGAGGGGGGCCAGCTCTACCGGTTCGTAGAGAGGGAACTCGGGGCTCATGTTGTAGAGTTCATTATTCTTGGACAATACGGCAAGCTCGGCCTGTAAGGACTTCCTCTGCGACTCGATCAGCATCTGATTCTGCTTCCAGAAACGAACGGCATCTTCAGCCCTGATAACGTCCGCCTGATCGACGAGGTGGGCTTCCCGCTTCTTTTTCGTCCTTTCGTACTCCTCCTCACTCAACCTGAGGCGTTCCTGGATGATCCGTTCCTGCTCTTCGAGGAAAACCCAGTCCAGGAACTGCTGTGCGATCCCGGCCAGGAAATCCTCCCGGTTCTCGAACGACCTGACTTCCGAGAAATCTATGTCGTACTGCTTCAGGTCATGTTGAAGCCTGTCCAGCAACCCGCTCTTGTTGCGCATCAAGGGATGCGTGTACGTTACAGTAAGCTGGTTCTGATAAAATAGATCGGGAACTCGGAAGAGGGGATCTATTTCTAGCGATGCACGGAAGGATGAATAGGACGCGGAAAGTCTGCCCCCCGTCTTCCAGAACGCTCGATCAAACCCACCCTCGAAAGATATCGCGTCAGTCTCTTCAGGTCCCGCTATGGCTATTGCCGGCTCCTCGTGTGACAAATTAACGGACGAAAAGATATTCCAGTCCTCAGCACCCCGTAGACTCGATCTCTCCTCACTTTCTATCCGGGGCGTCAATTCCTCCTTTTCGAAGATCGGATGGACCTGCTTGAGCCTGTCAAGGAAATCCTCCCGCGTGATCGTCTGGGAATAAGATGAAGATGCCAGGGCGAACAGACCGATCAGGTGAATGAAAAAATGCCTTGATTGCCGCATGGTTTTCTCCTTGGCTCGATCGCTAAACAGATGTCACGGGAATTAATCGATTAAATGACCTGTTTTGATGCGGACAATCTAAGGAGAAGTATCTTATATTTCAAGGAGATTGAGGGGATCAAAACACCCCTTTTAGAGGTTTTTACCGCCCATACCGATCGAGCCATTACAATGTTGTCCGGTGACACGATTTTTACCGACATTTATCTTACGATGGACAGGAAGCCCTTAATTCAAGTATCACGCATAAAGGTGTAACCGGAATCTTATCTATCGACAGAACTGAAAGCCCGGCTTCAATTTGAGCCAAAAAGATGAGTGGAGGAGGTATGGTCAGTACGGCATGAAAGGGGACAGACACAGGTGCCTGCCCCCGATATTTTTAAGTGAGTCTACTTCGCCAGCATCATCTTCCTGGTCTGGCTCTCCCCACTCGATATCAGGCGATAGAGATAGACCCCCGACGGGAGAGCTTCTCCCCGATCGTTTCTTCCGTCCCAGGACACGATGTAATCTCCTGGTGCTTTCTTTCCGGATGCAAGGGTCCTGACCCTTTCTCCCCGGATCGTAAAGACGGCCAGATCGACGCTCCCTTCCAATTCCTCAGATACCGTGTAGGCGATATCGGTACGCGGGTTGAACGGATTCGGGGCGTTCTGCTCGAGCTGGAAGGCATGCGGAACCTTCACCTCTCCACCACCATCTCCAATTCCCGTGGGGCTGCCGTTCCGGGAGATATAGGCAGCTGTCGTGAAATTGGGGTTAGTCTCATCTTCCACGGAAGTGGCCGACGCGATAAAGACAGGTTCTCTACCGAACCAGTTGTAATCTATATAGGCCGTTGTGTCGGTAATCGAAAATGGACCATAATCGGTTGTCGTGATGGTAGTGTCGTAGGACATGACCCGAAGGACATCGTAGGAGCCCGAGGGGATTATCATCGTGCCGAAGGCGTCGACTGTTGCATGCTCTCGCCGCTCCAGGATCGATGTGATCCCCATGAACTCCCATTCCCATCCCATTTCCCAGATCCAGGAGGATCCCATCGTGATCGGGAGCGGGATCTGTGCCATCGGATTCCAGACCTGTACAAACGAGGTCTCCGGCGAATCGAGACCGATACCCTGAAAGGTCCACATGTTGCTTTCGACCCGGTTGTATTGATAGGACTCCTCTTGAAATCCCTCGATTGTCGTCACAATGCAGAAATTGGAAGTAGGAAAATCGGAACCGAATGGGGTGCTTCCGGAGTTGACGACCTCCTGGTCACTCGTGAATGGCGTGCTGTAGGAGGTGAAATCCCAGGTTTGCGGCCCGCCTGTCGATCCCAGATCGACCGAGAATGATCCTAAATCGCTGCTCTCGATCGAAGATTGGTAGCCGACCGGTTTTTGAATATCGGAACTGGTGATTGTAATCTGAGCGTTGAGGCTCAGGGGAAGGGTGCAAAGGACAAAAAGCGAGAACAAAGAAACAAACGATGCCTTTTTCACAAAGCTCCTCCTCAAACGTGGTGGATGAAAATACTCTTCACAAAAGATGACTTCCTATAATCTGTGTAATTGTTCGGTTTTATTCAAGAGAAAACTTGTAACCGGCTTGCAGTATAGATATCTGCTTTAGATACCTAATCAAGTGGCAGGACGTATCTGCGTGGCGTCGTTCACCGAATGCAATAACGAACATCAGGTTTGCGGAGCCCGGATAAAGCCTAGGAATCCATTGTTTCACACGAGAATGTACGGGCTATGACGACCCTCAGGAAGCTGCGCAGGTCGTCTAATAGAAGGAAATCTTATAATTCCCGAATTTGATTATACCCGTTGAGCGGGGATCAGTCAAGCGGGATTGGATGCAGATCCGGACATTTTCATCCTGTTGTCAAGGGTTGAATTGCACCTTGAGTCTGTAGTAAAGCGGG
>CAYTWO010000121.1:0-4127 GCA_964442125.1 uncultured Gemmatimonadota bacterium | reverse complement strand
ACTAAAACCGTTTCAAAGACTGAGGTTATGAACTTAGCAATATATATAACCAGCGATTCAAAGTCAAGCGATATATTTCTGTGACAGATCCTTCCGAGAGGGAAGGCTGAATATCCTGAAATCGTCTACTTTTACGAGGGGATCATCCCTTATCGTCAGGTCGAGCTTGAATTTTTTCTCCAACTCGTTCAGACAATCCTTTTCCTCCTCCAGAAGATGCAGGGCCATAGATGGGTGCATAGAAATCAAAAGGGCTTTTTCCTGTCCCACCGCACCGATCCTTTGAATCGCCCTCTCGACACGTCTGGACATCGTCTCCTTGGAGAGGATCCTGCCATCCCCCATGCAGGTCGGGCAGGGTTGAGTGAGGTAGTGTGACAGGCCTGGTCTGTAACGCTGACGCGTCATCTCGATCAGCCCCAGCCCGCTAACCTCGAAGGCCTTTGTCCGTACACGATCGCGACGCAGATGCTTTCTTAATTTTTGAAGAACTCTCTTTCTGTTCTCCTCAGACTCCATATCGATAAAATCACAGACGATTATTCCGCCCATATTTCTCAGGCGAAGCTGCCTCGAGATCTCCTTAGATGCATCGAGATTGGTCTTCAGTATCGTTTCTTCCGGGTCCTTCTCCCCGGTATACTTCCCCGTGTTCACGTCGATCGAAATCAGTGCTTCGGTCTCTTCGATTATTATGTAGCCACCCGACTCCAGCCAGACTTTCCTGTTGAACATCTGGGCTACCTCATCTTCGATCCCGTAGGCGTCGAAGAGCGGGATCACATCATCATAGAGCCGTATCTTACCGATAAGTTCCGGAGAGACTTCTTTCAGATAATTCTTGATCTCCCTGTACTCGTTTTTTGAATCTATGATAAGTGAATCGAACTCGTTCGAGAACACGTCCCGGATAAGACCGGAGGTTAATTTTGCTTCCTGGTGTACGAGTGCTGGTGCGGAGACACTATTTGATTTTTTATTGATTTTTTTCCAGGTATTCGCCAGCGCGTTGACTTCTCGCTGAAAAATCTTCTGTGAAACCTCTTCTCCCACCGTCCTGACAATTATTCCGCCTTCTCTGGGTTTGATCTTCGAAATTAATCCCTTCAGGCGTCTCCTCTCAACGACTTCCTCGATCTTCCTCGATACACCGATGTGCGACACGAACGGCATGTAAACGAGGAAACGTCCTGGAAGTGAGATTTGTGTGGTAAGCCTCGGTCCCTTTGTCCCGATCGGTTCCTTGGTGATCTGGACGAGGATCTGCTGGCCCTTCTTCAGCTGGCTCTCTATTGGAAGGTTTTTGGTGGAGTGGTTCCTGGCACGCCGGTTCGGAAAACCGACATCATATTCCTCCGAAAGATCAGGGACCATATCCGATATGTGAAGAAAACCACTCTTCTGAACCCCGATATCGACAAAGGCCGCCTGCATCCCGGGAAGGACGGCAGAAACGATCCCTTTGTAAATATCTCCAAGATGACGTTCTTCATGCTTTCGATCAAAGTAAAGCTCCACCAGTTCTTCGTCCTCTAGGATAGCCAAACGGGTCTCCTTCGAGGTTTTGTTGATTAGAATTTCCCTCTTCATATTCTACACCTTTTCTTTTGATAATATCAAATAATGGATAGATTTTGTTCAATTCGGGTATCTCCTCGAGTTTCTGTCTGTAATGATTCTACTACTAATAAAATAAACTTCACTAATCAAATATCAAGGTTTTCTCGATATCCATCGTGTACAAGTCTAACTCTATTTGACCAGGACCATCTTCCTCACCGATGACCAATCACCGACGACCAGTCTATAGACATAGATGCCGCTTGGAAGGGCTCGGTCATAATCGTCCCTGCCATCCCACGAAAATTGGTAGTTTCCACCCCTCAATTCCCCCTCGAAGAGTGTCCGCACCAATCTCCCCCTGACATCAAAGATCCTGAGGTGAGCGGGTGATAATTCCCCATTCTCAACACCCTGGATATCGAACGATATGGTCGTCTGCGGATTGAAAGGGTTGGGATAGTTCTGCCTCAGGTCAAATGACTTCGGAAACGATGCAGACGGTCCATCCCCGCCTATCCCGGTCATAGCGGTCGCGTAGAATTGAAAGGTTTCGTCGCTTGCCATGTAGAAACTCTGGTTGGTGTAAGCGTAAACCTTCCAGTAGTACATCCCTTCCATCAATGTGTCGGTCAGGGTATGGGTGTTTGTCTGGATATCCCATACTACTGTGGGATCGCTAAAGAGACTATCCATACTGACCATTAACTTGTACGACACCGTTCCCCCGATGGGGTTTGAAGAAGCCATCCAACTGAATCCAATGTCATTGGTTGGAACGGTATCCCCGGGAGCCGGCGTGCTCAAGCCAAAGGGGACAGGTGTGAGCTCTACCCCTTTCTCATAAATCGCCCTCAAGACATCGATCAATCCGGATCCGTAAGAGTTGTCGGGATTGCCTGCCATCGGTGCCGTCGACATCAAGGCCTCTCTTATCTCCATCGGACCCCACTCAGGGTGAGCCTCCAGTACGAGCGCTGTTGATCCCCCTACCAGAGGTGTTGAAAGGGAGGTCCCACCCATGTAGCCGTATCCACCATCAGAGTCCGCGGCATACGTGTCGACTCCCCTTGCCACGACCTCCGGTTTTATCCTTCCATCGAACGTGGGACCACGGGAACTGAAGCCGGCAATCTCACCCGAGGGGTCGACCGCTCCGCAGGCGATCATGCTGTCCGCGTCAGCCGGTGTCCAGATGCTGCCGCTGCCTGGCCCACTGTTGCTTGCAGCGTTGCATACCAGGATGCCACGCCTTGCTGCCTCGTCGATCGCCACCGAGATCACGGCCGTGTTTCCGTCGAGATCGCTGTAACTGTAGTTGAAGCTCGGATCATCAAAAAGGAGGTAGGCGAGAGAGGCGCTGGCGATATCGACTCCCAACGTATCCCCCCACTCCAGCGCGGCGACGTAGTTGTCCTCCTCCGCCGGTGTCTCCGACCGAAGGTCCTCTGTCTTCGCCAGCAGGAACGAAGCGTTGAAGGCAGGACCGATCAGGTTTCCCGGGGAGTATCCTCCGAGCGCCGACCAGGTCGCTGTCCCGTGGTCATGCTGATTGGAGACATCCTCCGGCTCGTTCTGTGTCTCCCCGTCATTGAAGACAAAGTCCCACTCGGCAAGTATGTCTCGTGTTGCGAGTGCCTCGTGATCTTTGTAGTAACCGGTGTCGATCATCATAACGATGACGCCATTACCCGAAAATCCTGAATCATGGACAGCCGGGACGTTGATCTGCTCGAGTTGACCGAAAGACGGTCCATAATCGAGACCACCCGCCAGTGAGAACTGACCACCTTCATTCGACTTCACACCCTCCACTGGTCCGACTGGATCGATCATTCTCACGGTCGCTACCGGCTGGATCCTTCTCACATACGGAAGCGATGAGATCTTCGATATCATTTCCGGTGTCGCCTCGACACTGATGGCGTTCAACCATCTGGATCTATGCCGGAGTATGCTTCCTGTGGACAGCACCCCGGTGACATAGTCTTCACAAAGTGATAGATCCCCGGGAAGAACAGCCTTTTCCCCCAGTGTCTTTGACCGCCTCCACAAGACCCTCGGGGAGAGTTGTCCTTTACGCTCTCTCAAGGCCCTGTCGAGATCTGCCTGGTCTGTAATTCCCTTGTCCATGAAGAAGACCCAGACAGCGATCGATCCGTTCGTGGGAAGATGCTCGAGATACCCCAGGAGGTTAGCTGAAATAACGCCTTTCTGTAACCGATCAGTCTCTCCATTGCTTTCTCGCACAAAAGCCATAAACTCCGAACGTAATCCGAAAAAAAGTCCGATCATCAGAAAGAGGAAAACCAGATAGCGGTAACTATTATTTTTTTTGGGCACTGCGACCTCCAGTTCAGTAAAAGACAACCATATATTCGATGTGCAAATCTCGTTCCTGATATTCTCAGGCAGCCAGGGGAAATAAGGACCGTCTGATATTTTAAAACCATCCTTGTGAGTCTTGTTCCATCTATTTGGCAGGACGACCGGGGAGATCCAACCAAAAAGGAATGGAGCGGGCGACCGGACTCGAACCGGCGACGTCCAGCTTGGGAAGCTGACAT
>CAYTWO010000120.1:0-4888 GCA_964442125.1 uncultured Gemmatimonadota bacterium | reverse complement strand
AAATTATATGTCTGACCTTCAAAAAAGACTCGATTCACTCTTCCGGCAGGGATTGATCGGAAAGGGGATAAAGGAGGAGAAAAGGAGTCCTGTGCGGGATAAACTCCCTCCCATATCGCTGAGCTCGAGTTTCGAGGGTAAAGAAGTGGGCGACGGGGGGAAGAAATGTCTGCGGTTCAGGCATCATTGCCCTGATGACCTCGTCTACGGATTGGCGATTCCCGTCGGTGATCTCCTGAACGAGGTCACATCGCACCAGGAGGTCAATATCGTGCGGGGTGACAAGCTGGCTCCCCGTGAGGCGCTGCTCTTTCTCGATATAGAGACTACAGGTCTCGCGATGGGGACGGGAACCTATGCCTTCCTCGTCGGCGTGGGATATTTCCGGGAAGGAGGATTCACCGTCGATCAGTATTTCATGCGGGATTTCAACGAGGAAGAGGTCCTTCTCACCCTCCTCGCCGATGTAATAGATTCATTCAGACAGATAGTCACGTTCAATGGCAGGACCTTCGATCTTCAACTCCTGCGAAACAGGTACCTCATGACGGGCTTGCTTCCACCGTTCGATGGTAAAGCAGACCTCGACCTTCTCTTTCTCAGCAGGCGTTTTTTCAGGCATAGTCTGGTGAATTGCCGCTTGACGACTATCGAAAAGGATATTCTCGGATTCCATCGTGAAGGTGACATCGATGGCTCGTTGATCCCCGATCTCTACTTCCGCTATCTCAGGACGGGAAATTTCCCGGAGCTCGATCTGATCCTTCGACACAACGTCTGGGACATCCTCTCCATGGCCTACCTGACCCACCTCTTCTATTCATCACTTCAGGATCCCTTCGAAACCTCGGGACTCCACGGCGGTGTATTCCTCCACATCGGAAACTATCTCGATGAAACGGGGTCGTCGTTTGATAGAACGGTGGAGCGATGTTATCGGGAGGCTATGAAGACGGGACTCGATGATGCAGAGGGCTACGAAGCGGCAAGACGGATGTCTCTCCGTCTCAGAAGACAGGGGGATTACGACAGCGCGAGTGAGCTCTGGCAGATGATGGTCGACCGTGCCGGGAGCGATGACACATTCCCTTACGTGGAACTGGCCAAGCACTGCGAGCATCGATTGAAAGATTTCGACAAAGCAATCGAGCTCGTCAATGAGGCCTTGATGATACTGGAGACCGGAGATAACCGCTGTTCACCATTCCGGGTGGAGAGAGAGAGGAAAGAACTCGTACATCGACTGTCGAGGTTGGAGAGGAGGTCGGGAAAGAGGCTATCGGACAATTCTGGATGTGCGGGCGATAGCTGTTGAAATATTGGGGTCTTAAGGGTGTATTCAATACCTCCATACATTGACAATAATAGCTGATATTAATAAATTGTAGTTCTGAAATTACGTGGTTCCGGAGTGCAAGATCTCGAAAGGAGTATGTCTATGGGGAGTGTTGTCAAGAAGAGAAAGAAAAAGATGAGCAAACACAAATATAAAAAGAGACTCGATCGTGACAGGCACAAGAAGAAGAAGAGATAATAAAATAGCCCAATCCTTTTTATAGTCGCTCACAGGAAACATCTACGGGTAGATTAAGCTGGATAGGGCTTTTCTCTTTTCATGGAGTTTCATGTGAGTCACCCGCTTGTAAGTGTAATTATCCCTACCTACAACCGAAAAGGTACCTTGATCGAGGCAATAGCATCGGTCCTGGATGGTTCGTTTTGTGATTACGAGTTGATTGTCGTGGATGACGGCTCGACCGATGGTACTTCAGAGGCCGTCGCCGAACTCGAGGAACCTATACGGTATCATCATCAGTCGAACAGCGGGGTCAGTAACTCGAGGAACACTGGGGTCGAGATATCCGGAGGAAAGTATATCGCGTTTCTCGATTCAGACGATCTGTGGGAGAAAACGAAGCTGGAGGTCCAGGTGGATTTCCTGCAGAACAACGCGGAATTCCGAATCTGTCACACGGATGAGATCTGGATTCGGAACGGTGCCCGAATAAACCAGAGAGATCGACACCGGAAATTCCCGGGCGACATCTTCGAAAAATGCCTGCCGCTCTGTATTATCAGTCCCTCATCCGTCTTGATGGAGCGGTCTCTATTCGATGAATTGGGTGGTTTCGACGAGACACTTCCAGTCTGTGAGGATTACGACCTCTGGCTTCGAATGACACTGCGTTACAGGGTGGGCTTTGTGAGAGATCCTCTCGTTATCAAGCGTGGGGGACATCCTGACCAGTTGTCGAAGGCATACTGGGGGATGGACCGGTTCAGGATTTGTGCCTTGGCCGGACTGGTTCTCAGGGGTGATGTCGATGGGACGAGGAGAGATGCGGTCCTTGAGGAGCTCCGTAGAAAGTGTGAAATTGTTGCCAACGGCGCGAGAAGGAGGGGAAGAGAAGGGGAGGCACAGAGGTATGAATCACTCCCCGGACGGCTGGCCGATCCGGATGAAACTTTTGCCGCCGACAGGCTCCCCATCGAGTTGTTTCCGATCGAAAGTTGAGAATCTGTTTCCAAAGGATATAAGTTGAGCTTGAGAGAGGTCTACCTCAAAGATATCGACCTGAAGGATGACACTTTCCGCGTGAGAAACGAGGGTCCTGATGGCCTTCTCCTCGATTCCATGCGAAAGGTCGGTCTGATCAACCCACCATGGCTGAAGGTCCGGCCCAACGGTGAGAAATACCAGATTGTCATGGGATTCAGGCGGATCATGGCCCTTGAGGAGTTGGGACGAAATATAGTCACTGCCAGGGTTGTCGGGGAAGACGAGTTCAATGAAACCAGACTGATGGAGATGGTCATCCTGGAGAACCTGACCCATGGTCCGTTCGATCCGGTTGAAACATCCAGGGCCCTTGCCAGACTCCAACGGGTGGGGATGCAGGACGACAAATTAATTGACAGGTTCCTGCCTTTGATGGGCCTGAGTAAGGACAGGGCTACACTGGACAGCTATCTTTCGATCGTAAATCTTCCGGAAGATATCACCGGAGCAATCTCCCGGGGAGAGGTAAAGATCGATTCCGTGAAGCGGGTTATGAGAAGGTTCGAGGGGGAAGATGGCGAATCGATCCTGCGTCTGATACGTGACCTGAGACTGGGAGTCAACCGTCAACGCGAACTCATTACAATCCTGGACGAGATCACGCGGAGGGATGAGATAAGCGTTAACAGGGTCCTTAACGGAGAAGAGATCGACTCACTCCTTCATGCAGTGGAACCGAACGTCCCACAATCGGCTCAAACCCTGATATCACTCCTGAGGAGGATGAGATCCCCGCAAACTATGGAGCTTGTGGACAGGGTGAAGGAGAGGGTCAAAGAGCTGGGACTCGATCCAGCAATCGCTCTGGAGCTTTCTCCGTATCTCGAGGAGAGGTTGATACGGATTTCGTTCGGTTTCAGGAGCAGGGAGGAATACCTGAAAATCCTGGAGAACCTCACGACGCTGGGGGAGGGAAGGGAAGTAAAGGGGTTGATGGAGGATCTGTTCGGGAAAGGGTACCTCGGGGAGGGTGAACGGAATGATCGATGACGTGAGTCACACCATTCCTCACCGGTTCAGTAGTGTCGCTATTGACAGTGACCTGGCCGGCAATCAGACAGTCCGGGATTTGCTGAAAAGAGTGGAGAAATCCAGGCTGCGATGGGTAAGCGGAAAAGAGGATGTCCTGCCCGGAATGATTGAGTCGGGCGATCCCATCGGGAACGGTAAACGCACACTCTACCTCACCCGGCACCGTGGAGATTTCTTCAAGAGGTGCCCCGCCTCTCCCGGTCAGGTATGCTGCGGGTACTGGATCCTTAACCTCGTAAACAATTGCCCGTTCGATTGTACTTATTGCATTCTGCAGTCTTACCTGAATTTCCAGCCCGTAACCGTCTACGTGAATTTCGAGGACGCTATTGATGAGTTGAAAGGTAAGGTGAGCGGGCAGCCCGGGAAGCTGTTCCGGGTCGGTACGGGTGAACTCGGTGACAGCCTTGCGCTCGAGCCTCTGGTTCCATTGAGCAGGCGTCTGGTCTCGTCCCTGTACGGTCTTGACAACGTTTTCCTCGAGTTCAAGACGAAATCGGTCAACGTGGAGGATCTCCTCGGGCTCGATCACGACGGAAAGGTGGCTGTCTCCTGGTCCCTCGGCCCTGACCGTATAGTAAAGAATGACGAACCGGGAGCCATGACCGTCGACAGGAGGATCGATGCCGCGAAAAAGATCGAAGGGGACGGTTATCTGCTGGGATTTCACTTCGATCCCATTATACGATATCCGGGATGGGAGAATGATTACAAACGGTTGATTGATACATTGTTCGCGTCGATCGATCAGGGGAACGTGATCTGGATCAGCCTGGGTTGTCTAAGGTATCCGCCTGATCTCAAGGAAGTTACGCTCGAGAGACTCTCGCGAACGAAGATATTCCATGAAGAGTTTATTCCATGCCCGGATGGGAAGATGCGATATCTCCGGATGGTAAGGGAGGAGATATACGGGAGGATGCTGGAATGGCTCCGGGAAATGGCGCCTTCCGTTGAAGTCTACCTCTGTATGGAGAGCCCGTTGATGTGGGAGAATGTCTTCGGACTGAGTCCGGAGGGAGAAAACTGGTTGTCGGATCGACTGGACCGGGCCGTTTTGAGGAAGACCAGATAGCCGTCATTCCGGCTTGTCCGGAATCTACGTCATACCGATTCCCGACGCGCTTCGCTTGCGGGAATGACATATAAGAAATGACATTACGCACCTCCCAAAGTCATTCCGGCTTGTCCGGAATCGAGATTTAAGCGCCCCGTGGCTTACCGCGGGTCACTTATAAATGTAAGGAATTGAACATTGCTGACTTCGCTCGCGTATCCTTCGGGAACGCTCGCTTT
>CAYTWO010000119.1:0-5048 GCA_964442125.1 uncultured Gemmatimonadota bacterium | reverse complement strand
AATGAGCAGCGCGGTTCTGGCATGAAGCATGCGTAACAGTATATTGATATCTGGTTGATATTTAGGTGTGATCGACCGCATGATTGACAGGTCAGAGGGGAATAAATATTTTATGCCATCGTATTCATGAGCAGGACCACCTAGCTTGAGGATCACCCTGTGAAATTGATCCATCCCCTTTTCTTTTCCTTGTGTACCAGGACGGCCTTGATTTTGTTTGTGGCTGTCGTCAACCTCACAGATTGTCGAACGGCTTATTCCTTCGTCCTTTGGGACGAATACTATGAATCTCTCTTTTCGGATGAACTTTTCCTGGACCTTAAAGGGATCAGAGGTTTTTCTGTCAGAGAATTCAACAGGGTCGATGGATTCGCGCCAGCTTTCAAGATGGAGCTCAGGGGAATCGAAGAGGACAAATATCCTGTCCTGAATCTCAGCGCTATCTATTACGTAGTCCGTGAAACTCCCGGATGGGAAATTTCCCTCGAAAAGTCCTTTTTCAGTCCAATCGGACAAAGGGTGAAAGTTGAGACTTTTCGCCTGACAGACTCGAACGACAGATGGAGGATCTCCGACCTTGAAAACTCGATCGCCTCATTCCTGTTCAAGGAGGACTTGAGAAACTATTTCGAGAAGAGAGGCGCCAGGTTCTCTTACGAGGCAGAATTTGACTATTTTCACAAGGTCACTGTTGCTTATATCGAACAGGACATTCACTCCCTTATAGCGGAGGACCCATTTACTCTCTTCGGCTGGGCTAAAGAATTCCGGGATAATCCCGCCGTCGATGAGGGAAAACAGAGGAGCCTCCTGTTGCAGTGGATTTACGATTCCAGAGACAACATGCGTTTTCCACGCAGGGGATGGTATAACGACTTTTCGTACGAAGTATCTCCTGATGGTCTACATGGAGACTTTTCGTACCGGCTCTTTACCGCCCATATAAGACGGTACAACATGATTTCAGGGAACCACTTCTTTAATTTCAGGTTCTCCCTTGCGCTATCCGGCAGAAGGCTCCCAGGGCACAAAATTTTCACGATAGGAGGTGTGGGTACGCTGAGGGGATATAGCGACCTGAGCGACTCCGGGACGAACTTCTTTATCGGCAATGTAGAATATCGCTTCCCTATCAGGGGGCTCAACTGGAAACCGCTTCGGATCATATTCAATGAGATCCAGGGGATTCTCTTCCTCGATGCGGGTGATGCATGGACGGATGAGTGGAATGCTTCGCACTTGCGAACTGATGTCGGCGTCGGGATCTCCGGCGCAAATGTTTTCTCTTATTTTGGATTATACGTCGCTCAAGCCGTCGAGCGTGACAGGAGAGACTTGAGAATTACGGTAAAAATGGAGAGAGAATTTTAATGGAAACTCCAGGCAATATAATATTCTTATATTGACAACTTGTGTCTATTCCTGTATTCTATTGTCTCCGGGATTCCAATAGATTTAAACCTAATTTGAGAGAATCGCTCAACTTAGGTTAAACATAGAAAAAAGAGGAAACAATATGAAATTGGTCGATTTTCTTTCTGAAGAGACGATAAAACTCGAGTTGAAAGGGAATAACAAGGACGAGATCCTGAAAGAGCTCGTCGGAATACTTGATGTAGAGGAAAGACCACAGCAAATTCTCTTCGATCTTCTGAAAAAGAGAGAAAAACTGGGCTCTACGGGGATCGGAAAGGGTGTTGCCATCCCTCACTGCCGGTCACTAGTCATCAATCGACTCATGATGGCATTCGGTAAGAAAGAGGAAGGAGTTGACTTCGAGGCGATAGACGGGAAACCGACTCACTTTTTTTTCCTGATTATCGCGCCTCCACTCGAGATCTCGAACCTCTATCTTCCTGTGCTTGGGAAAGTCGCTCAGTTCTGCAAAGATAAAAAAAACATCAACAAACTTAAAAAGGTTGAAACTCCAAAAGATTTTATTACAATGTTAGAGGACATTGAAATCTAGCATGTATCGCAGGAGCTTTGAAAAGCGGGGAACAGACGAACAAT
Organism: uncultured Gemmatimonadota bacterium; assembly: GCA_964442125.1. Taxonomy (GTDB): domain Bacteria; phylum Gemmatimonadota; class CAZMKB01; order CAZMKB01; family CAZNLH01; genus CAYTWO01. Next base: position 3,035 of record CAYTWO010000119.1, on the reverse strand, counting down.
GGGAGAACAGCTCGACAACCTGATAAAGATCCAGGACCTGAAAAACCGGAAAATAGAGATGGAAAATGACTCTCTGGTGGAGCAGTTCGAGGAGATGGGATTCAGGATCGACAAACAGAGAGAGATAGAAATCCTGGACGAAGCAATCCAGGAAATCATCAGAAAACTGGACCATTCGACCCAGGATCTTTATAACCGTGTATCCAGAAAGTATTCCCGCCCACTTACACCTGTCATAAATGGGACCTGTTATGGGTGTTTCGTAGCGGTACCCACGGCTCAGGACACGGGGAAAAAAGAGGACGAAACGATCGAAACCTGTTCCAATTGCGGCCGTATCATCTACTGGATTTAGCTAATCACTTCCCGACAAGGTATCTGAAATCTCCCTTCCTATAAGTAACTCCAAGACTATCCAGGTGCTCGAGAATAGGGATTGCATATTTTCTACTTACATTCAGTAACCCCCTTATCTCGCTCGCCGTGGCTCTCTCTTTATCTTTTAGATACTTTTCAACCATCTCCCGGGCAAGCTGAACCCCCTCCGTCAGGAGCCAGATATTTTCTTCCACCTTTACGACCTTTCCTATCTTCTTGAGGGCACTCAGCAGCTCGACGATCCTTCCCCTCTCTTCTCCCAGGCTGGAGGCAATACCTCCCAGGTCAGGTGGCGAGAGAAGCTCCTTCGACAGGAGGGCGAGGATCTCATCCGCCAGGGTATCCACATCATTACTGAAAACGATCTTGTGGGTAGAAAGCTTGACCTCCCCTCCAAGTACTTCCACCTTCCCTTCATCGATCAACCGATTCATTACACCATCCAGCAGGTTGCTGGAAAATACACCCTTGATCCTGTGCCTCAATTCCTCGCGCTTCACACCCTGCTGGAGTGGATTCTGTTTGTGATATAGTCCCAGAGCTATAATTACTCTATCGTACATATTCTCAAAAACAGTGCGATGAAACAACTCTCCCTTCAGGTCTATGACATCCCCCCTACGACAGATCTCATCCCTGGCAGCATTTATTTGCCCGGGGGCGATACCGGAATCGACAGGAAGCAGGCTGGAGGTGTAACCGAGGGCGCCACGATCCATAATGAGCGATTCTACTGTCTCCTCCACCCCCGCTTTATGCAGGATCTCGAGATGATGCAGTTCCTCCGGATTTACAGTCGTCTTCTTCCTGGCGTATGGAACCAGGATAATGCCACCCCCAATCGTCATTAAGGGCGAATAGGACCGTATTACAAAATGGTCACCACGCCTCGCTACGATCGGCTTCTCCAGGCGAACCTGTACATAACCACTCTCTCCACCTGCCAGTTCACTTCCTTCGAGCACCACTACCCTCCCCATTACCTCTTGAGTAGCCAGGTGGAATCTAACCCGAGTCCTGTTCTTTAAGGATTTTGCTCCACTCTTGAGATAATTAAGGTGCGCTTCGATTATCATGCTGGGCTTCCATCCTTTCATCAGGAGACCGGTCGATCCTCTCCGGATTTCTTCTCTCGATATCCCGCTTAAAGCCAGCGCGACTCGTGTTCCGGCACTCGCCTTTTTCGTAACTTCTGAATGGACCTGGATACTCTTGACCCTTGCGGTCTTCCCGTCGGGTTGTATCATGAGTGTCTGGTCTGCCTCAATCGTTCCCGACCAAATCGTGCCCGTAATGACCGTTCCCATCCCCTTTATCGTAAAGACACGATCTATTGGAAGCCTGAAGATGTCGTCTGCCGGCCTTGCTTCAACCAGTCTCGCCACCCCCAGTAGTTTTTCTTTGAGCTCCTCCAGCCCCAGACCACTCTTAACGGATGTGATAACGACGGGAGCGTTTTCCATAAACGTCCCCTTCATCAGCTTTTGTGTATCGTCAACGACAAGCTCGATCCAATCCTCCTCTACAAGGTCTGCCTTGGTGATCACAAGGACACCTTGCCTGACCTCGAGAAACCGAAGGATGTCGAGGTGCTCCCTTGTCTGCGGCATGACCCCTTCATCCGCCGCGATTACGAAGAGGACAAGATCGACCCCCGTGACACCTGCCAGCATGTTCCGGATAAATGCCTCATGCCCGGGGACATCAACGACACCGAGGGTTATATCTTTATCCTTCAGTGGAAAACGGGCGAATCCGAGGTCGATCGATATCCCTCGATCCTTCTCATCCTTCAGCCTATCCGTGTCGACCCCTGTTAACGCTTTGATCAGTTCTGTCTTGCCGTGGTCGATATGTCCAGCTGTTCCGATGATCAGGTTGGTCATGTGTCTCTCTCACTATGGAAGATTTTTAACCTTTTGGTTCTACCTAAGTTGAGCGATTCTCTCAGTCGAACTGCACGGATCTCTTGCGCACTAAAATATGCGCACATTTCTTCCTTAATAGCATCTCTTCTTTGGTAAAGTATTAGTCAGGGGGAGGATCTGTCAAGGCGTATGGGAGAATTTCAGTAACAATAGTGGCAAGATTGCCCGTGACTGGAGTCTTCCTGATTTCTCTGATTGATTCATACTGAAACATGCAGATTCCCGACGCGGGTTGCTTTGCAACCCTTGCGGGAATGACGGAGAGGGAGGGAATTACACATCCTCAACGTCATTCCGGCTTGTCCGGAATCTGGAGCTACGGTGGGATATGATTGTGAACAGGGGGTGTGAAAATGCCTAGCGAGCGTTCCCGAAGGATGCGCGAGCGAAATCAGCAATGTCCTATTCCCTACATTTCGAATCGACCCGTTTTTCTGCGGGGCGATTCACAAAGGTCCAGGTAAAGCAGGGATATCATTACAAGATTGAGGGCTTTTACACCCAAGGGCATCCTCTTGTAGGGGCGCTGCTTGCCGCGCCCCAGGGCAGGGCGAGCCCTGCCCCTACAGATGCCCGTCCCGGTGAGGGATCCATACCACCGTAGATTTACGTTTTCCTACAACTCGTCGTAGGAAAACATATAAATGTGTGAACCATTTTAATGGCTATGATCAGTCCTTAGAACCCGACCTTCACGCTGAAGAAGTGCTCTGCATCGAGCCTTCCCAT
>CAYTWO010000118.1:0-5118 GCA_964442125.1 uncultured Gemmatimonadota bacterium | reverse complement strand
CTCAGGTTGAGATCTCAGAAAGAGATCCTCACCCGTAAGCTGAGCCTGATCAAGTAGTATGAAAACGGACAGAGTCAACATTTATTTTGTGAGTCGAGCGGAGAACGTTTACCGACAATCATCAGACTAGTATTTGCTGGTTACACCGATGGCGATAAGATAAATAATCATGAAAAGAGAAGCTTACTTAAAATTACTGACGATTTCATTCGCCCTTCTCGCTTGCTTCATTATAGGTGAGTTGGGTATACGTTTCATCGGGTTTTATGACGCTGATGGTAATTTCTTCGTCGGACGGACCTCGTTAAAGCTTTATCGTCTGAAGCCATATCGTTTGCCTGTACTCAGTGTAAAAGAAAAAATCGATAACTATTTTTCTCCGTCTGATACCAAACCCTTATATTCATATGACCCTGATGTCGGCTGGATATTTTACCCAAACAGTCGAGGTGACATTAACAGCTATGGAATGAGAACAACTCGTGAATACCAGCTATCTCCCCCAGAAGATGTGTTAAGAATAGCTATTTTTGGCGACTCTTTTGCAGCAGGAGCTGATGTTCCCTTTGATAAAACGTGGGGGTATTGTCTCGAAAAAAATTTGAATAAGGCGGGCATAAACTCGGAAGTTTTGAATTTTGGAGTAGGTGGATACGGAATGGATCAAGCATTTTTGCGTTGGAAGACATTAGGGCGCAAATTTTCCCCGCATATCGTCATATTTGGATTCCAACCAGAAAATACAAAGAGAAACGTAAATCTGATCAGGGCTATATTTTTTGCGAATACAGGTATACCCTTTACAAAACCACGATTTATTCTCGACGAAAAGAAAGAATTACAATTGATAAACGTACCGACCGTTTCACCAGAAAAAATCGTCGATCTTATCAACAACGTCGCCACGTGGGATATGAGAAGATATGAATATTTTTTAAATGACGAAGATTATCGAGATAAAATATGGCTAAAAAGTAAACTTGTAGCGTTCATTCTCGAGATATTCAATAGATTATATTTTCAAATAAATGAAGAACACTTTTTCGCATTAGATAGGGAGCCCTCACAACTGACCATGAAGATTATCCAAGAATTCAAAAGGGATGTCGAAGCTTGTGGCGGAAAATTCGTGGTTGTCCATCTCCCAATACACAACGATCTGTCCATTCTTTTAAGTAACAAGAAATTAGCATATTCAGAGCTTCTAGATAAAATTAAAGAAGAGAACGTCGTTATTCATCCGGAAAATGAATTAGTAGAGGAAGCAAGAAAATCCTCTCTCGACACAGTTATAAGGGGCCATTATACCGTGAGAGGATATGAAATTGTCGGAGATGTTGTCGCTAAATTCATAATAGACAATATTGATAACTTAACTTCCAGCGAATTAGAAAAGGATTAAAGATAACTACCATGTAATCTGACCATCATCACCTCGTTCTTTTAATGGAGTAAAAGTAGTTTACTAACCTTGGACTTGACCCGAACCTGCCAATTGTTACTTTTCACCTATTGAATAACTCACCGTTATTGCTCACTCTCAAACAGACGCAATAAACCATGAGCGATCCAACAACCTTTATCGAGATCGTCAGTTCCATCATCTGGGGACCCCACATGTTGATATTCCTTGTGGGGACCGGCCTGTATCTAACGGTTCGGCTCCGCTTCATCCAGGCGGCCCGGTTCATCCCGAGCCTCATACTCCTCGCCGGCACGGCGGGTCGAAAAGGAAAGGAGAAGGATGTCGCCGGAGACATAACTCCCCTTCAGGCCTTCATGACATCTCTTGCCGGTACCGTTGGGAACGGGAACATCGCCGGCGTAGCGACTGCGATCGCAGCAGGTGGACCGGGAGCCCTCTTCTGGATGTGGGTGTCGGCCTTGTTCGGGATGGCCACCAAGTTTTCGGAATCCCTCCTCGGTGTCTATTTCAGGGAGAAGGGTGAAGATGGTATGATAGCCGCCGGACCCATGTACTATATCCGGAAAGGGGCAAAGCTGGGTTGGCTGGCTTCCATCTTCGCTCTGGCGCTGGGAGTGAAGACACTCATCTCCACCTCGATGATCCAGACCAATTCCATGGCACTGGCGGTCCAATCCCAGTGGGGTATCCCCATGCCGGCCACAGGACTGGTGATCGCCATCCTGGTCTGGCTTGTCATCATCAGGGGGATAAAGAGTATCGGCAGGTTTTCCGCGGCTTTCAGTCCCTTCATGGTCCTACTCTACCTGGGGGGAGCCCTGTCCGTGATCCTGATCAATTATCACAAATTGCCGGAGGTCTTCGGTCTTATCCTGTCAAGCGCGTTTCAGCCAACCGCGGCCGTGGGAGGTTTTGCTGGAGCGGGAGTCATGGCATCAATCCGGTACGGGGTAGCGAGGGGGGTCTATTCGAACGAGGCCGGTACGGGCAGCTCTCCGATCGCTCATGGTGCTGCAATGACCGACCAGCCCGTCAGGCAGGGTCTGTTCGCCATGATGGATGTCTTTGTAGATACGATTATCATCTGCTCCGTTACCGGTCTTGCGATCCTCGTCATGGGAAACTGGACAGAAGGTCTGACGAGTTCCGAACTCGTCACCGTTACCTTCGAGAACGCTTTTGAAATGGGTGGAATCATCGTTGTCCTCGGTTCGCTGATGTTCGGTTTTTCAACGCTGGTTTCCTGGCCCTATTACGGTGAGCAGTGTTTCTCGTACCTCTTCGGCGTTTGGATAAAAAAACCGTTCAGATGGATATTCTGCGGGATCATACTCCTGGGTTCGGTTTTGAGGGTCGAAACGATCTGGAACCTGGCTGATATATTCAACGGTCTCCAGGCACTTCCGAACCTGACAGGTCTGTTGATCCTGGGTGGTCTCGTGGTGAGGGAAACGAGGAGATATATGGGGAATCCGGAAAAACGGAATGGAGGGTGAGTTGAGCCGTCGTCTCGATGGATTTGTAACGGAAGGGAGGAACACCGCGAGCAGCGGGATCGACCGGATGACAATTCCACAGATCATAGAACTCATGCAGGAAGAAGACCTCCAGGTAATTGCCGCGGTCAAGGCGGTCCGCCACTCCCTGATCGCTGTAATCGAACGGGTTGTCGACACCTTTCAAGAGGGAGGGTCCCTGATCTATGTCGGAGCGGGAACGAGCGGACGCCTGGGAGTCCTCGACGCGGCAGAATGTCCTCCGACGTTCGGGACAGATCCATCGATGGTCAGGGGTATTATCGCGGGAGGCAAGAAGGCTCTATGGCGGTCCGTGGAGGGATCAGAGGATGATATCAGCGCGGGAGAAGAGGCAATAAAGGGTGAGCAGGTATCAAGACTCGATACGGTGATAGGGATAGCGGCCAGTGTCGACACGCCTTTCGTTATGGGAGCACTGAGGGAAGCCGCAAGAAGGCAGGCTTATACGGCCCTTCTCACGTTCAATCCCTCTCCAAAGGTCCCTGTGAAAGTCGACCAGATCATAAATCCTGTGACCGGTCCGGAGGTGATTACGGGTTCTACTCGTTTAAAGGCCGGTACGGCAACGAAGATGGTTCTGAACATGATCACGACCGTATCCATGATAAAAACAGGGAAGGTCTTTGATAACCTCATGGTTGATCTCCGGTGTCTCTCGGAGAAACTCAGGGATCGGGGCAGAAGAATACTGGTGGAGCTTCTTGGCATCGATTATGACGGTGCAGGGGTGCTGCTGGAGCGCGCAAGGTGGGAGGTCAAGACCGCCATAGTCATGGGAAGGCTTGGACTCTCCTTCGAAGAGGCAAAGCAGAAGCTGCTCGATTCCAGGGGATCGGTATCTGTAGCTCTGGGTGAATAAGGTGGGTAGGAATGATAAGCCTGGACATGATTCGGTTGAAAAGGAAGAGAAGGGTCATCGGTTTGATATCCGGGACATCTGCTGACGGTGTGGACGCAGCACTTGTAGAGATTCGTGAGGATAACGGTTACGCGGGTGCCAGACTGATCCACGCGCTGACGATGGGGTATTCTCCTGATCTCAGGGATAGGATCCGTAATATCGACAAAGGGGGTGTGGAAGAGCTATGCGAACTGAATTATGCCGTCGGTGAGGTGTTTGCTGCCGCGGCCCTCAAGGTGCTCGAGGAAGCAGGAATTGAGCCGGTAGAGTGCGACCTGATAGGAAGTCACGGTCAGACCATCTGCCACAGACCCGATCACAGGCAATCTTCGACGCTACAGATTGGAGAGGCGGCGGTCATCGTTGAGAGGACGGGAATTACCACGATCTCGGATTTCCGGGCGGCTGATATTGCCGCGGGAGGGGAAGGGGCACCCCTGGTACCCTTGGCGGATTTTTATCTTTTTCGACCCGAGCGGGGGAATCGTTTACTTCTCAATATCGGGGGGATCGCCAACATCACCTTGCTTACCTCCGATCGTGAAGGAGTCAGGGGATTCGATACCGGTCCAGGGAACGCCTTGATCGATCTGGTGGTTCAGTCACAGAGCAATTGTCTGACTTTCGATAACCACGGAGAGATCGCACGCCGGGGAGAACCCGACGCGGGTATGCTTTCGGAGTTGATGGATCAATCCTACCTTGATAAGGTACCACCAAAGAGCACGGGCCTGGGCGCCTTTGGAAGAGATTTTCTCGAGGTGTTGAGAAAAGAATACCCGGTTATATCGCTCGAGGATTTTGTTGCTACCCTGACGCATTTTACGGCCGAATCGATCGCCGCAGCGATCAGGGAATGTGGTGACCCCGAAAATCTGGGAGAGGATATCTTTGTGGGCGGAGGCGGCTACCACAATGATTATCTGATGGAAATCCTGAACGACAAGGTCGCTCCTTTTCGGATCAGGGGAGTCGAGGCTCTCGGAGTACCGGTCGATTTCAGGGAAGCGATCGCCTTTGCTATCCTCGCGAATGAGACGCTCGAAGGCCGACCGGGCAACCTCCCAGCAGTGACCGGCGCCAGGCGTGAGGTTGTACTGGGAAAGGTCTCTATCCCCCCCTTCGATTGAGCGATTTCAGTTGAACCTAAGTTGAGCGATTCTCTCACTCGAACTGCACGCATCTCTTGCGCACTAAGTCTTTTCAAAAAGCCTCGACATACCCTCTGGGTATGCCTGCGTTTTTTTCAAAGC
>CAYTWO010000117.1:0-5225 GCA_964442125.1 uncultured Gemmatimonadota bacterium | reverse complement strand
CCGAGGATGGAGTCGTTCGCGTGAGCGCCGTGCACTACAACACTACCGCTGAGATTGAACGCCTGATCGACTTACTCGAGCATGTGCTGCCGAGTTGATTCTTCTGCACGCCGCTGTACTGATCTGTCCCCTTGAGATGTATCTGTCACCCAAATCCCCTTGCCAACCCCGAAAAGAACATTATATTTTTCCTGTCTTTAAAAGACCGAAATGAATACATCACGGGGCCCATAGCTCAGTGGTTAGAGCAGCGGACTCATAATCCGTTGGTCCTAGGTTCGAATCCTAGTGGGCCCACGTATGACATCCGTGTTGAGTACCGGGCGATTAGCTCAGCAGGTCAGAGCGCTTGTTTCACATACAAGAGGTCACTGGTTCGAGTCCAGTATCGCCCACCACGACTTAGGGGGAGAGGCAAAGTCATCGGAGAGATCGTAAAGAGAGGGTATGACTCCTCGAGCATCACCGCTGGACCGTCTTTTTTGACTGGTTTCCGGGGGGAACCACGTGATGATTTGTGGAAGGCCGGTCATATGATCGAGCTTTCCCATCGTGACGACCTGAAAGGGGTGCGCCGTTCCGGGCGACACCCTGTTTTTTTTGGAAGGGACACCGCACGGTATTACTCGATAATACCTGATTTGAGCGGTTCTGGCGCAAGAGATATATGCAGATCGATTGAGAAAATCGCTCAACTTAGGTAATAATAAGCTGGTGAGAAAATAAACCTGAGAAGGAGTTGAGATGGACGACCTCAAGGCACTCCTGGAGTTACAGGAGATCGACGAGGAGATCAAAGAACTGGAAGGTATATGTCGCGCGATCCCGGCCGAGATCGAGGATCTGAGGGCCGAATTAGAACAGTTCAGCGAGGCGTGTGATGATAGTGAAGAGGTGCTGAAAGAGTCAAGGATCCATGAGGATAGGATAGAACTGGATATAGAGGAACAGAAGGAGCAGATCACGCGTTTTGAGCAGCAGCAATCTGGAACGAAGAGCAATGCCATCTATTCCGCGCTTAATAGAAAGATAGAAGATGCCACTAAGAGGATCGATGAATTGATGGAACAGGGTCTCGAGCTGATCGACAAGATCGACAATCAAAAAAATGAGGTGGACCTGCAAAGGAAAGAATACGAGAGACATGAAAGGGAGTTCAAGACGCGAGAAGCGGAGTTACTGGAACAAAAGGTAGAAACGGAAAATAAGCTTCAGGACTTGCGAAAAAAGAGAGAGCTCTCAGCAGACCGGGTTCCAGGTGATCTCCTGAAGCGATATCAGAGGATCAAAGAAAATAAGGTAGGACTAGCCGTTGTACCCTTGAAAGATAATGCCTGCAGTGGTTGTTTCAGTACGATACCGATCCAGAAAGTCAACGAGATAAAGCATAATGACGAGTTAAAGAGTTGCGATAATTGTGGCAGGATAATATATTACAGGCAAGGGGATTAGGGGAGAATGATGGCAGGGAAGTATCTCAAAGTCTTTATTGACGGGGCGTCCAGAGGAAATCCGGGTCCCGCCGGAGCAGGAATCCTGATAGTCGATGACAAGGGTGATGTCGTGGACGAGGGATCCTGCTATCTTGGAGAGAGGACCAATAATCAGGCCGAATATGAGGCCTTGATCATCGGGCTGAAGAAAGTGAAAGAGATCGACTCCCCGCGGGTGAAGATATTTTCGGACAGCGAGTTACTCGTAAAACAGATGAGGGGTGAATACAGGGTCAAGAACGAGGCCCTTAAGCTCCTCTTTCAGGAAGCCGCCGATCTGTTTTACTCTCTCCCTGACATTGAGATCGTTCGGATACCCAGGGGAGAAAACAAGAGGGCGGATCAACTGGCGAATTTTGGTATAGATAGAAAAACTTAAGTGGTCTTCAGGAGGCAGACAGGCGATCGCCCCGGGCCATTGCGTCTCGGGGAGGAAAGTCCGGGCTCCACAGGGCAGGATGCTGGGTAACGCCCAGGCGGGGTAACCCGACGGAAAGTGCCACAGAAAATATACCGCCTTTCTTTGCTGATGCTACGGCAGGCCTTTGACGTCAGGCTTGCCGGATGTAGCTGCACAGGTGAAGTCAGGTAAGGGTGAAATGGTGCGGTAAGAGCGCACCGCCAGGTCAGTGATGATCTGGGCATGGTAAACCCCATCCGGAGAAAGATCAAATAGGGGGGGATGAAGCTGCCCGCTTCGTTCGACCCCCGGGTAGATCGCTCGAGCTGCCAGGTAACTGTCAGCCTAGATTAATGATCGCCCACCGGAGTATTTGCTCCGGGGACAGAACTCGGCTTATTTCTGCCTCCTGTGACCACTTAATTTGTTTTCCCCCGGCAAATCCCTTTGGTTAACTGCTATGCTATATCGGTGGAAACTTCCAGAAACTCCGGACAAGGAAGCGGTCTCTAATCTCGAGACAGCGATCGGGTCATCCAGGATTTTTTCTCAGCTTCTTGTTCAAAGAGGATTCCTTGACCCCAAGGAGGCCAGGAGATATCTCAAGGCGGATCTTGCCTCATCGGCATATGATCCATTCATGATGAACGGCATGGGAGATGCCTGCCATCGTCTCGACCGGGCCAGGAAGAACGGTGAATCGGTCATGGTGCATGGCGATTATGACGTGGATGGTATTACCTCGGTTGCTATGCTGATGCGTTTTTTCGAGAGCCTGGGTATCAAGTGTTCACCGTACATACCTCGGAGATTAAAAGAGGGATACGGGCTCTCACTCCTTGCGGTCGCTGAGGCACTCAAACATGACGTCACTCTGATCGTCACCGCAGATTGCGGGATTGCCGCCATCGAAGAGGTGGAGGAGGCGAGTAGTAAGGGGATTGATGTCATTGTCACCGACCATCACCAGACAGGGGGTCGCCTGCCATCTGCCTGTTCCATATTGAATCCGAACCAGGATGATTGTTCCTATCCGGACAAAAACCTTTCGGGCGTCGGCGTCGCGTGGAAGTTTTGCCAGGCATTTTATCAATTCTCGGGAAACGAGGGTGATGATCCAGATGAGTACCTTGACCTCGTCTGCCTGGGTTCCATTGCCGATGTCGTACCGGTTCGAGGTGAGAACAGGGCAATCGTTCGGCAAGGTTTGAAGCGTATTTCAGAGGGCAGGAGGGTTGGGATTAAGGCCCTGCAGAGGGTCTCCGCCATAAGGTCTGAACAACTGACGTACCGCGATGTCGCCTTCTTACTGGCACCCAGGATAAACGCAGCCGGCAGGTTAGGGGAGGCCAAGAGGGCTTTCCAGCTCCTTTATACCGATGACGAGGATGAGGCTTTTCACTGCGCCAGCCTTCTGGAAGAGGAAAACCAGCGGCGGAGAAGGATCGAATCGGAAGTCGCCGAGGAGATCAGGGATACCCTTTCACGCGGCTTCGATAGCCGTCATGATTTCGCGGTTGTCCTGTCTTCAGAAGACTGGCATCCCGGCGTGATCGGGATCGTAGCATCGAGATTCGTCGAAGAATTCTATCGCCCCGTCATACTGATATCGGTTTCAGATGACGGTATAGGGAGAGGATCCGCACGAAGCATTCCGGAGTTTTCGATTTATGACGCCTTATCGAAATGTTCAGCGCATCTCGAGCAATTTGGTGGTCACAACTATGCGGCGGGCTTGAAGGTCAAGGAATCGAACATCGAGGTTTTTCGAGAGGAATTCCAGAGAGTGGCGAAAGAGGAGCTGGAAGGGGAAGATCTTATACCGGACCTGTCACTTGATCTCGAGATCGATATGGATTCCGTTACATCGAAACTGGTCGAGGAGCTCAAGGGAATGGAGCCTTTCGGGCCGGGGAATCCGAGTCCGCTCTTTTGTCTCAGAGATGTCAGCGTCGCCGATAATCCCCGTGTGTTGAGCCGCAACACCTTGAAGTTCTCGATCAAACATGATGGCTTTATGTTCGATGTCGTCGGATTTGGCAAGGGCGATTACCTGGAGAGGATAAGGAAAGGCTCCAGGATCGACATCGCAGTTCACCTCGAAGAGGATAAGTGGAGGGGTAAAAAGAATATTGGAATGAAACTTGAAGATATCCGGCTGAAGGGCGCAGATTCCGGATGAAGATTACGGGAGGTCGAATGAAGGGGAGGAGGATCCTCTGCCCCCGTGGTGACAGGGTTCGGCCCGTTCTGGGAAGGCTCAGGGAATCGCTTTTCAGTCTTCTCGGTGACCTCGATGGCCTTTTCGTTCTGGATCTCTTCTCAGGTGTGGGGAGCCTGGGCCTCGAATCGCTCAGCCGGGGAGCTACCTTTGCTACCTTTGTCGAACGCGATGGCGCAGCGTTAAGTTACTTGAGACGGAATATCACCAACCTCGAACTGGAGGAGGTTGCCAGGATTCACTCACGAGATGTTTTCGAGTACCTCGATGGCCTCGAGAGGAGTGATTCGAATTTCGATATCGTTTTTGCCGATCCGCAATATGGTCAGGGCGACATAGTACGCCTGATGGATCGTTTTACCAGAATCCCCTGGATAGCCTCGATGATTGTCATCAAGCATTATGTCAGGGAGGAGCCGGGTAATCTCCGGCAGGGAGTCAAACCCCTGCGTGTTTTGAAGAGAGGAGATGACAGGATAACGGTCTTGAGAGGAGGAGAACGAATTGAGACTGGGAATTTATCCCGGAACATTTGATCCGATCACGAACGGTCACCTGGACCTGATCAAAAGAAGCTTCAAGGTTGTCGACAAATTGATCGTGGCCGTATCACAATACTCACCTAAATCACAGATTTTCTCTATCGAAGAGAGGGTCGATATGATAAGAAAGTCTGTTGATATCGACATGCCTGTCGAGGTGGAAGTCTTCGATGGACTCCTCGTCGACTTTGTCTCCGGTAAAGGGGCATCCGTAATTATACGCGGATTAAGGGCCCTGTCTGACTTCGAATATGAGTTTCAGATGGCCCTCATGAACAAACAGTTGAACAAGGATATTGAGGTTATTTTCATGGTACCTGACGTCTCCTTTACATACCTGAGCTCGACCATCGTGCGAGAAGTAGTTGAATTAGGTGGTGACGTCTCCGATCTTGTACCGGAACCCGTTTTGAAAAGGCTCAGAGAAAGGTTCCCTTAGGTGACCCTGCTCATAAATACGATGCCACCGATGCATCCCGACCCACCGCGTTACTCGTCGGTTAAATACCACTGTGGGTATTCGCCCTCCTCGCGCCTTGTGGTTCGGGCGCCTCGAGGGCCTCGGTGCG
>CAYTWO010000116.1:0-5294 GCA_964442125.1 uncultured Gemmatimonadota bacterium | reverse complement strand
AGATCAGCGCGTCGGGAAAATGCATAGCGAGTGTTCCCGAAGGATACACGAGCGGAGTCAGCAATGTCCAATTCCTTACATTTATAAGCGCCCCGTGGTTTAACACGGGGTGCTTAAATCTGCCTGATAATTGCAATCGATTCGAACGGTGATCCTTGGATATTAGATCACTCGGCTCTATATTTATTCCGTGAAAATTGGTGAATAGACAGGAGCGATCTGATGGGTGTATTTCATCACAAGGTCATCGTGAATATGCAGGATACGGATGCGGCGGGAATTTTGTTTTTCGCGAGTCAGTTCGTCTTTGCACATGTAACATATGAACGATTCCTGGAATCGATCGGCTTCTCCTTCGCGGAAGCACTAGAAAAGGAGCCGTTCCTCCTCCCGATCGTTCATGCCGAATCTGATTATCTCAAGCCATTGACGGTCGGTGACAGGCTTGACGCGGAGCTCTCAGTGGCCGATATAGGTGATACGTCGATGACGCTGGAATACGTCTTCATGGATGACATGGGTGAAATCGTAGGGCGATCGAGGTCGGTTCACGTAGCGGTTTCGAGAAAAGACAGGAAGGCGGTGCCACTTCCAGGGAAATTGCGGGAGGCGCTGGAACGATTTCAGTCGGCATAGGATTATTGGTAAAGCGTCATTCCGGCTTGTCCGGAATCTGTACATTTAAAAGCTCTCCAGCAAATTGTTTCAGGGAACTTTAGTCTATTGTCCCATGTAATTTTTTTTCAGCTTCTCCTTGTCAATCTTTCCAACGGTTGTCCTGGGTAACTTGTCTACTATCACGATCACTTCCGGGACCAGGAAGGAAGGAAGATGCCTTTCGAGGTGGGCTCGAAGGTCATCTATCCCTGCGAACGTTCCCTCAACGACACTCACGAACAGTATCGGCCGCCGGCCCCATCTCTCGTCCTCCACCGCGGTGACAGCACTTTCGGTTACGCCAGGAAATTCCCCGGCAATATCCTCAATCTCCCGGGGATGAATGTTCTCTCCACCCGACACGAACATCTCGTCTTTTCGCCCCATGATGAAGAGATATCCCTCGTCGTCGAAATAACCGATATCCCCCGTCCGGAACCAGCCGTTGTCGTCCAGGACACTCTTTTTTTCATTGAGATATCTCTTGAATACGATCTCGCCGCGCACGGCTATCTCACCTGACACGCCGCTATCGACTGGTCTACCCTCAGGATCGTTGATCCTGACCTCGCATTGCGAAAGAGGTTTTCCCGCCGGTGGGAATTTAACCTTGGGATCACCGGGAGAGAGGGTCGCTATTTGAGATGCGGTCTCGGTCATACCGTAAGTCGTCAAAACGGGTATCGATCGGTCAATGATCATCCTTATGAGCCTCTCGGGTATGGGGGCTCCTCCGAGTAGAATGGCCTTCAGACTCAGTGGAAAGCCACGAGATTCCCTTTCCGCGATCAGTCGATCGAGCATAGTCGGGACCAGCGAGATGTGAGTAATTACCCCCTCGTCGATCAGTCTGCTGACCTCCGATACGTCGAATCTCTCGATTATATAGACGGAGCTTCCCGCCATCATCGACCGAAAGAGTATCGCCAGTCCCCCGACGTGATAGAAGGGGAGGACTGCAAGCCAGCAATCACTGTCTGTAAGGGGTAAGTTTGCGTTGGAGCCGAGGGCGCTGTAGTAGTGGTTGCCGAATGTCAGGACCACACCCCTTGGCGGACCAGCGCTGCCCGACGTGAAGATGATGGTAGTGTCCGAATCAGTTCGAACAGTATGAGGGACTTCGAGTGGCGATACTCCCCCCCCTCGATGGGAGACCCCTTTCCATCCATTTCCATCGATCACGTGAACGGGGAGCCCCAGTCCCTTTGCGGTATCGTATTGTTTACTCCCGACGAGCATCAGTTTGCAATCGGCCTCTTCGAGACCTCGCTTCCAGCGCTCGGGTTTCTGCCTCAGATTTAAAAGCAGGGCAGTAGCATTGATGCGATAGAGGGTAAAGATCAGTACGGCGTAATCGACTGAATTTGAGGAGATAATGGCAACCCTGTCGTTACCTTTTATGCCTGTCGACCTGAGCCTTTCTGTGTATTCCCCGATCCTGGACTCGAGCTCGCCGTAAGCCAGCGATACGTGCCCGTCCATAAGGGCAACCCTGTCAGGGTATTTACGGGCATTGAGGTGAACGGGACATGTAAACGATTCTGGTCGGTCGGTCATTTCTGAACGAAATCCTGCTTCAGGGTGACACCGAGACCTGGCTGTTGTGGCACTTCGATAAAGCCATTCCTTACAGGAAGTTCCTCGTTGATCAAGCTCTCTTCAAGGTAATTGAGGGTGTCGAAACCGCAGGGAGGGATCCGGGTGCCAGTCGCCGCGGCGATATGAAGGCATGCTGTCAGGCCGACTCCCGATTCAAGTAGCGATGTAAAGACAAATTTCTTGCCGAGTCCGGCCACTTTTCGGGATAGCGCCAACGATTTTGCGATCCCACCAACAACCGATGGTTTGATGATCAAGGTGTGAACCCCTCTGGTCTCGATCAGGCTCTCGAGCCAATCCTCCTGCGAAGCCGTCTCATCGAGGGCAATATCAACGCCACATGCCTCGTATAGCTCAGGGATCCTGGAAAGAAATTGAGCCTGAAGGGGTTCCTCCACGTATTCGATCTTGTGAGCACTGAGCCTTTCGAGTGCCTCGGTCGCCTGGTCGAAATTCCATGCCTGGTTGGCATCGAGCCGGATCACCACCTTGTCCCCAAGGTGATCTCTGGCAATACTGATCCTGAACAGGTCATTCTCGATACTTCCACGACCGACCTTGATCTTGTAGGCATTATAACCAAACGCCTGTTTACCCTTTGTTTCATCCCCTATATCCTCGGGGCCTCCCGTCAGAAGGGCATTCACCGGTACATCGAGCAACGCATCTCTGTTCAACCATCGGGCCAGCGGAAGACCAGCCTGCTGGGACGCCAGGTCCGCGATCGCGGACTCGATTCCGAAGACGACCGAAGGGAACGGATCGGTGGAGCTTGAGCATGAGACCGTCAGCTCTTCCAATGATGGCGGATCCGCGGGAACTGTTATTCCTCTTAATTTTTCGCTCAGAGAGAGTGCCTGGATTTTGGCCTGTTCTACCGTTTCACGGCTGAAATCCTGCAGTGGAGCGATATCGCCGATACCCGTGAGACCTTCATCTGACAAGGCGGTGATTATCATTCCTTCCCTGTTGGAAAGGGTTCCCCGGAGTGTCCGGAATTCCTCCCGGAAGGGGATCGAGTAAGGTCTTATCACCATATCGTTGATCACCATATCAGCCAGCCGATAGAGAAGAGGACTCCAAAAAGAGCGAGGATCTGACCCGTCGACTCGAGTATGTCGTTCAGTGGCTGACCTGAAAGACCTGCCATCACCTTTCGAATTGATGGGAAAGCGACGATCAGCGTGAGAAGGGAGAGAATAATCCCTGGATGTGTCTTATCGGCGAGGAGGATAAACAGGGGGAAGATAATACCTCCAGCCGTCATCAGCAGGTATTCATACCGCGCGAACGATTGCCCGTAACGTACTGCCAGCGTTCTCTTCCCGCATTTTCTGTCACTATCGATGTCTCTGATGTTATTGACGGTCAGGATTGCCGTGGAGAGCATTCCCGGAGGGAGACCAGCTAAAAGGACCGTCGTGTTGAAATCGAGAGTGACAACGTAATAGGTGCCCGCAACGGCGACAGGACCGAAGAATATCAGGACGAATATATCGCCGAGTCCCAGGTATCCGAGTGGCATGGGACCTCCCGTATAGAGGAGGCCGAGGGTGATCGAGATGAGCCCGATGATAACGATAGGTGTCCCTCCTCGTAAGACCAGGTATATACCGATGATGATCGCCAGGGTGAACGTGGCTGCGGTCGCTGCCTTCATCTGTGCCGGGGTGACCAGGCCTGCTTGCGTGGCGCGGAGAGGACCGAGCCGTTCATCACTATCGGCGGCCTTGAGGAAATCGAAGAAGTCATTGGCAAAGTTTGTCCCGATCTGGATCAGCAGAGCACCCAGTGCGGAGGCCAGGAACGCCAGGGAGTGGAAGTTACCCGAATCGTAGGCCAGCGCTCCCCCGATGACGACAGGAACGATACCTGCCCAGAGCGTCTTTGGACGTGCCGCGAGGCACCAGACCTTCAAGTTTCCCGTATCAGTCCTTTCGCTCTGCATAGGGACTACGGATATCTTTTGAACTTCTTGAAATCTGGCTTCCTCTTCTCGAGAAATGCGTCACGCCCCTCCTGTCCTTCTTCGGTCTGATAAAAGAGGAGGGTGGTGTTTCCTGCAAGTTCCTGAAGACCTGCCTGACCGTCGCAATCGGCGTTGAAGGCAGCCTTCAGGCATCGGATAGCCATTGGACTATTTGTGAGTATCTCATTGCACCACTTGATGGTTTCGGCCTCGAGATCCTCGTATGGGACAACACAGTTGACAAGACCCATTTCAAGGGCCTCTCTTGCGTCATACTGCCTGCACAGAAACCAGATTTCTCTCGCCTTTTTCTGACCGACGATACGAGCGAGATAACTTGCGCCATAACCACCGTCAAACGAACCGACCCGTGGACCGGTCTGACCGAACATCGCGTTGTCTGCGGCTATCGTCAGGTCACACATGAGGTGCAGAACATGCCCGCCGCCGATGGCGTAACCGGCGACCATTGCGATGACCGCCTTGGGGAGAGTACGTATCTGGCGCTGCAGGTCGAGGACGTTCAGTCGGTTTACACCCTTGTCATCCTTATAACCCGCGTCGCCCCGGAATCTCTGATCACCTCCCGAACAGAAGGCGTCTTTCCCTTCACCGGTCAGGATCACCACACCGATTTCCGGGTCTTCTCGTATGTCTGTGAACGCCTGGCACATCTCCGTGACGGTCTGTGGTCGAAAGGCGTTCCTCACATCGGGCCTGTTGATCGTGACCTTCGCTATCCCCTCCGCCTTTTCGTGTTTGATGTCCTTGAACTTCAGCGCGCTTGCCCATTTGATCTTCGGCATTGTCCTCTCCTCTTAATTGATATTCTTTCGACGTCATCCTTACCTCCCCCTTTGCCAGAGGGAGAACTCTAATACCGGACCTCCCCCTTTATTTAAGGGAGGAATCCCCGTCATTCCGGCTTGTCCGGAATCACTAACAATCCGATTCCCGACTCGTTTCACTCGCGGGAATGACGGAGAGGGAGGTCATTCCGGCTTGTCCGGCCCCCGTCATTCCGGCTTGTCCGGAATCACTAACAATCCGATTCCCGACTCGTTTCACT
>CAYTWO010000115.1:0-5300 GCA_964442125.1 uncultured Gemmatimonadota bacterium | reverse complement strand
TTCAAGTTAAGGCGCCCTGAGTCCTTATTTGAATGCTAGTCATTCCGGCTTGTCCTGATTCCCGACGCGCCGATCTTCGATCGGCTTGCGGGAATGACGAGGAAAAGGAGGTGATTCGGCTTGTACGGCTCATTGTAATTCCGGCTTGTCCGGCTCAACGTCATTCCGGCTTGTCCGGCTCAACGTCATTCCGGCTTGTCCGGAATCGATTACCACCGGAGTATGTAGATTCATTGTGAGTCAACCATAAAAATAGGCGAAACCACAGATAAGGTAGACATTGTCATGATGAAAATGTCCAAAATAATACTAATAATCCTCCTCTTTTCAGGAAATCTCTTTGCCGATCAGCCTGAAGACGGTGGCAATGAAGCGCTCTTCTCGTTTGGCGCCGGTGCGAGGGCCTTGGCCCTCGGGAGTGCGGTGGTGGCGAAACCGTCCGATTTCACAGCCGTCTACTGGAATCCGGCTTACCTCGATTACGTGCCGCGCATGCAGGTCGGTTTCTTCCACACGGCCTTCCTGCTCGACACGCCATATGACTTTGCCTCATTCACATTTCCGACCCTGCGAATGGGCACCTTCAGCGGAGGTGTCTTCAGGGTTGCTACCGGGGGGATTCAGGGATATGACATATACGGCGTTCCCGAGGAGACGTTCTCATTTTCGCAGGAGGAGTTCCTGCTTGGATATGGTAAAAAAATCCTGGAAAACGGGAGTGCCGGGCTACTCATGAAAATCGATCACCAGAGTATGCTGAACAACAACGCCACCGGAATCAGCTTCGATATGGCCTTTTCGTATATATTTCCTGAAGACAGGCCGTTTCTGTCCTCACTCAGGGCGGGGGTCGTAGTAAGAAACCTCCTGTCTACACCGTTGAGGCTGGCCTCTGAATCCGATTACTACCCGGCCTCTTATGTCTTTGGCTTCGGCAGGGACATCGAGCTTTCTCCGACGCACCTGATAACACCGCTCCTCGATCTCGAAAAGACGCTGGATCACTCGCTGAGAGTCCGCATGGGGTTGGAGTTCAATTATCGACCGTATCTCGCGGTCCGTGGGGGTTTTGGCGAGAGCTCCACTTCATTCGGTCTGGGTATCAAAATCAGGAAGGGGATTGGATTCGATTACGCGATAAGAGAAGCGGATTTCATCACACAGCATCTGTTTTCGGTAAATTACTCCTTTGGTCTTTCGAGGGAGGACAAAATCTCGCTCGAGATAAAGGAAGAAGAAGAGCGTATTGAGAGAGAGATCAAGGAGAGCTTTGAGAACAGGAAGGAAGAGGAGATAGCCAAGCACACCGAGAAAGCCCGGCAGTTTTTCGAGGAGAAAGACTACTTTGCCTCACTCAACGAGTGGCAGCAGGTGCTTGCATGGGACGAGGAAAACAGGCCTGCCAGAGAGACGATCGAGGAGATCACCGTAATCCTCAATGACCTTCAGGAAGAGCGCGATATCGATGCGGCGACGGTCGCGGCAAGCAAGGAGCTGTTCGATGTCGGCATCAGGTACTACACCGAAAAACGGTATCCAGAGGCTATATCATCGTGGGAACGTGTCCTGGAGATGGATCCGGAGCACTCGCTTTCCCGGGAATATATAGATAAGGCCACGGAGGAGGTCAGGACCCTGATCCATTCCCACAACGAAAGGGCCCTCCGTTTGATTCGCGCGGGAGATTATACGGGAGCATTGAACGAATACCACATCGCTCTTCGTTACGACCCACAGAACCTGGCAATATTGAGGGGAATCAAGAGGTCCCAGAACCTGATCCGGTCCAACGAGTCGTTCAGGGAAGGCCTTACCCATTACCTCAGTGGCGACTATGAAGCCGCCGTGGGGTCGTTTACCAGGGCAATAGAGCTCAATCCCGACAATATCATGGTTAAGGACTACCTGACCGAGGCGGAATCCCGGTCGGCAGGAGAAACCACAGAGCTCCAGCCTGAACTCGAGAAGGAGTACCTTGCGGGTGTTGATCTTTACCTGCAGGGGAAGTATACTGAGGCCATCGAGATATGGGAGCGTATTCTCGAACAGGACCCATACAATCAGCGTGTGATAAGGAACGTTACCGCGGCGAGGGAACGCTTGAAGACTATCGAAGAGCTTGGCGCGAGGCAGTGAAAGAGAGGGAATATACAATTTGACCCTGGTGAAATCGAATAGCAGGAAGCTGAAGATTCCGGCCGATGAGTCATATCTCAACGAGGTGAGAGACTTCGTCACGGAAATCGCGCGTTCCATGGGTTTCGACACGAAGGACACCAGCAGCATTAAACTGGCGGTCGACGAGGGGTGCACAAACATCATCCGTCACGCCTACCGCGATATTCCAGACGGGGTAATAGAGGTCCTCGTGGTCGTCAAACAGAGAGCCCTGTCGATAGTCCTCATCGATCGTGGTCAGAGCTTTGATTTCAAGAAGGCCAGCGATCCCAACCTTCAAACCTACATGAAGATCGGGAAAAAAGGCGGACTTGGAATCTTCCTGATGAAGAAACTGATGGACGAGGTTGAGTACCATGTAACCAATAGGGGTAACGAGCTCTGGCTCACAAAGACAATATCGAAAGAAAAAGAAAAGATCCTTGGATTGATCCCGACAGAGATCTCCCTCAAGACCAAAGTAACCGCGCTGGTTTCGCTGGCGTTCAGCGTCATTGTCCTGACCGGTTTCGGGTACCTGTATGAGACCCAGGAAGAGGAGGTGAGAGACAGAATTTACAATCACGGGATCTCGATCGTGCGCAATTTATCCCTCGATTCATGGATCGATCTCTCACAGGAGAATGATCTGAACCTGGCTTCACAGGTGAGCAACATAGTCCAGGATAACCCGCTGGTCGAAGAGGCCTTCATCGTCGATCAGCACAACAAGATATGGGCTCACTCGGATATACGGAAGACCTTCTCTACTTATCTGCCGCCCAGGACCCTTCAATTCATCAGAAACACCGGTAACCATACCGTTATATCGACATATACACTACCGAAGGGGAAGCAATACATACTGATCTCGACACCGGTAAGCGTCGCCGGTACGGATGGGGCTTCGAACAGGTCCAGGTTGGGAAAGGCAAATATCGTCATCCCGAGCGATGAGATCACGGAACAGGTCGATGAGGCACAGAGCAGATTGAAGGCCATCGCGATCCTCCTGTTGACATTGGGGAACGTCGGCATCTTTGCCCTGTCGTATCTCCTGATGAAGCCGTTTCAGAGGCTTGCCTCCTGGGTCCGCGGTATGGGAGAGGGAACCATGGACGAGGCACTCGTCCTCGAGACCAATGACGAATTGGGTGAGATCGCAGAGGCCTTTAACGACATGGCGTACAAGTTCCGGAAAGCTCAGGGGAGCCTGGTCGAAAAGGAAAGGCTGCAGCAGGAGGTGCTGGTGGCTCAGGAAATCCAGCACATGCTCCTCCCGAGATCATTCCCCAACGTCGAAGGGTTCGACATCGCATCTTTTTACCGTGCCGCAAAGGAAGTCGGAGGAGATTACTTCGATTTCGTCTGGGTCGATCCGGATACCCTCGGGCTGGTCGTAGCGGATGTGTCCGGTAAGGGGGTTCCAGGTTCTCTCGTCATGACAATGATACGTACGACCCTGCGCCTGGAAGCAAGGGGGAACACGTCGGCATCCGATGTCCTGTCCAAGGTGAACAGGTTTGTCTCGGATGATATCAAAAAAGGCATGTTCGTGACGATGTTCTACATCATCCTCGACTCGAGAACGCGAAAAATCACGTTTGCCAGCGCAGGGCACAACCCGCTGATCCTGTACAGGAGGAGGACCGAAAAATCATATTACCTCAACCCGGAGGGATTCCCGGTGGGGATCACGATCCAGGACGAGCATCTCTTCGATAAATCGATACACTCCGATTTCCTGCATTTAGCCCAGGGTGACCTCCTCATAGCATATACCGATGGATTGACCGAAGCCATGAACCCGAACAGGGAACAGTACGGCGAGGAAAGATTCCTGGCGGCGATACGTAAATACGCGGGCTTAACGGCAAGCGAATTTGTAGAGAACGTTCGTAAAGAAATCCAGGAGTTTACCCAGGGATTTCCACAGAACGATGATATTACGCTTGTAGCGATCCAAGAGCAGCTGCATGCCGATACCCATCTCCTGGAATTCAGGAGCAAGTTGATAAATCTCGTGGAAAATGAAGGCCTCAGCGTGAAGGAGGCCTGTCGCAGAATGCGTGTTTCTCCCTCGACCTATTACCGGTACAAGAAGAGATGGGAAAAAGAGGGTGAGAAGGGGCTGAAGAACCGCGTGGACAGAGACGACATCGCTGAGAGACATATCAGCATCGAAGATCGCGCGAAGATCATGAACATTATCAAGGATTATCCGGAATATGGAGCCAAGAAGATCGTCCGGGAACTCAACACCGAGTCCTACGGCTTTACCGTAATTCCTGAGACAAGGATTTACGAAGAACTCAAGCGGATGAACCTGAACACGTTCGAGCTGCGCAAGGGATATGTCGAGAAAACCACTACCAAGCAAAAACAGCTTCGCCCTCCAGGGACTCCTCTGCTCACCATCGATGGAAAGGTCATAGGCGCAGGCGAATTGTTCGATGATGGAAGTGGCTCGATAGAGGGCGATGGAGAGAGTAACCGGAAGAGACTTCCGCCTGTTCTTGGCTGGGAATCGGAAGGTCCGAGGGATGTGATTGCCACCAACCGGCCCGGGGAGACCGCCGAGTCGGATGACGGGAAAGCGCCCGCAGCCCCTCATCGAAAGAGGAGGGAGGGGATCAAGAGGATTCCACCGAAGAGCCCCCTGTGGCCATCACCGGCGCAGATCATCAAGAGGGACTTCAACACCTCTGATAGCGGAAATGGTCCGGAGGCTGCCACGACTGCCGGCGTTCCCTCTCATCCTGTTCACCCGGCGGTCAGAACGCTTCCATTTGTCATTCATCACCACAGGGATCTCGAAGAATTTGTGATGAAAGAGGTCGAGAGGACATCGAAACTCGGCAAGAAGATACTGGTCCTGGATTGTGGCGAGCTCGAACCGAACCTCCGCATCCTCTGGAACGAACTGATCAGTATAGCCGTCTACTTCCGCAAAAAAGGCGGTGATGTCTTTCTCTGGAACCTCAAAGATATGCATCTCGCCGAGTATCAGAAATTGGGGATCGATCGGAGGATCGTTCACGTGACGTCGCCGCGAGATCTGGAAGAGCGACTCCGATTTCTCCGACTGTAACCTAATTTGAGCGATTATGTCGGGAAGAAATGTGCGGATATCTTGATGCGAT
>CAYTWO010000114.1:0-5409 GCA_964442125.1 uncultured Gemmatimonadota bacterium | reverse complement strand
CCGACGCGCTTCGCTTGCGGGAATGACGGGGACTATGACTTTGTCATTCCGGTCTTCCGACTTGCGGGAATGACAGGGAGGGGAGAGTTTGGGTATCACAGAAGATCCAACTGAAGGCCGAGGAGGTCGAGGTTGTCGATATAGGAGAGGCTCTTTACGATCTCCTCCCTTCCCATATCGAACGTAAAGGGTGGCAGGTTATCCTTCTTGATCAGGCTCCTGAAGAGAGATTTGAAGTCGATTATTCCCTCGCCGATCGGGAGGTGGTCGTCTGACGTCCCGAGGTTGTCGTGCAGGTGGATCTCACAAAGGTGTTTTTTGAACGATCCCAACCAGGTCTTGATCTCCACATTCGAGTATACGTTGACGTGACCTACATCGAGACAGGCCCCGAAGGGAAGACCCTCGAGCGCATCCAGCAGCCAGAGGATAATATCGGGAGAGTGGTCGAAGACGTTCTTTAGGATGATCTCTACACCCTTTTTGCGTGCGGATTCCCCCACCCTTTCCCATGTCTCGAGACAGAGTTCCTGCCAGCCCTCCACACTCTCATCGGGCAGCAGCGGATTAAAACCGCTCGGCAGGACGAGC
The DNA here is from genome assembly GCA_964442125.1 of uncultured Gemmatimonadota bacterium. Classification (GTDB taxonomy): domain Bacteria; phylum Gemmatimonadota; class CAZMKB01; order CAZMKB01; family CAZNLH01; genus CAYTWO01. The sequence goes on along the minus strand of CAYTWO010000114.1, from coordinate 4,818 downwards.
GCCTGGGCGTCGAGAGATTTTGCCAGGTCGACCGCGCGGAGAAAACAGGTCTCGGTGTGTTTTCTCACCACATGATCGAGGCTCCCGGGGTTCAGATCGAAGATCGGTCCGGCCGCTCGAACCTTGATCTTTTTACCACGAAGGTCCTCGCCCAGCTTACTCGTAACGGATTCCTTGAATATATTGAGGAGCCAGTTGGTGTCGTGCGCAGCGATTTCGACACCTATACTGTTGGACCTGAGGAAGTCGATACTTTTCAGGACCTCCTTGTACGGCAATGTGACGTAAAAGATGTTTTTGTGTCCCGTGTTCAACTTACGTTCATCTTTTTAAGAGGACATCCGATTGCTGACGATGTCCAGAGGCACTGTTCCAAAGGAAAGTAAGTGATCGTGGAACGCCTTCAGGTCAAAGGCACCCTTCTCACGGGCTTTCAGCTTTTCCCTCAACTTGAGGATCTCGAGCTTTCCGGTGAGGTAAGTGAGAGGCTGAGTCGGGCTCCTCGAATATCGTTTCACCTCGGCGATGGCATTGCTCTTCTCCAGCCTGGCGACGTCAACGAGGATGTCTACAGCGCCTTCAATATCCAGATCCCCGGTATGTAACCGGACATCGATCATTACCCGGCAAGCCCTCCAGAGGAGGTCCTTCAGCTGGAGGAGCCTCGTTCCGGGGTCGGCGTAATAGCCCATCTCGCCCATCATCTCCTCGCAGTAAAGGGCCCATCCCTCCGCGAAGAGGTCTGAATCGAACAACCTGCGAACCCCGGTCGACACCTGATTCGATGTGATGATCTGCAGGTGATGTCCCGGATAACCTTCATGCAGGCTCGTGACCGGAATGGAACAGAGGTTGTGACCCATGAGGTTTTCCATCTTCTTATCTTCAGCAAGGTCCTTCAGCGGAGCGGTGACGAGGAAATATCCGTTCAGATCATCCTCGAACGGGCCGGGTGAGATGTAAGCCGCGTAAGGGATCATGTGCCTCATAAAGATGGGTGTCTCGATGATGTTCAGCTTCTCGCCGTCTGGAATGGTAACGATATCCTTTTCCCTGATGAACTCGACCAGGTTCATGACCTCATTGGAGTATTCGGCAAGCACGCCATCTTCCGGCGGATGTTTCAACTTCAGTTCATTGACGACTTCCTCCCAGTTCTCCGTCCCATTCATGTCCCGGGCGATTTCCCTCATTTCTCGATCGGTCTCGCCTGCCACATTCCCGGCCATCCGCAGCAGGTCATCGGGGCTATCCGCGAGCCGGAGTCTATGGCTGAGGAGAAATTTGAACATACTCTCCCCGGTCGCAAAGTGCCCCGACGCGCGAGGTGTGATCTCCTCGTCGAGGTACCTGATGAAGGCGCTGATAGCTTTGCCGGCAGATTTGACTGCCCGATCGAGGTCACCTGCATTACCCCTATACTCGCTTACAAAGGAGGGTATCGATTTCTCGATGAAATGAAGCCCTGCCATGGCCTGTTCCTTGGCCATCTCGATCCAGATAAGGGGAACATGCTTCGCGCCCCGGCTCAGGTTGACCTTTGCCTCCCCGATGACGCGGGGAATTTCCATCAGCCTGCCCTCGATATGTTCCAATCTCTGCTGGATGGGGACAGATTCCTTGATTGTGTGGATAAAGAGCCCGTCGAGGATCATATCGATGTAGAGGACCGGGTCCTTGAGATGGATCTCGAAATCATCGAACCAGCGCCCTTCGACGGTGAACCTGTCGATAAGGAGCGTCAGGTTGTCCTCCTGATCGGGTGTAAGCGCCTGGCTGGTGCTTCGGAACGACTCCAGGTCGCGGAGGTAGCCTTTTCTACGGTTCAGGTAGTCGCTCACGGCATCTCTGGAAAAGGAGACGAGCTTATCATCATAGTCATGAATACCGTAATAGCTGGCTTCGACCGGGTTCTCCCTCCACAGGTCGTCCAGAAGCCCCTTGCAGAACGCCTCGAACTTTTGGTCCATCTCCTATCGCCCCAGGTTCTCAAAATATTTGAAAAGCTCGCTGTCCGTCGGGAGTATCAAAACTGTCCTGTTGAAGAGAGTCTTCTCGTAGGCCTCCAGGCTTCTCGTGAACCCATAGAAGTCGGGGTCACGCTGATATGCCTCCGCGTAGATCTTCAAGGCCTCCGCATCCCCTTCTCCTCGGATCTCTTGCGCCTTCCTGTAGGCCTCGGCGAGGATCACCGTCTTATCCCTGTCGGTTTCTGCCTGGATCTTCATCGCCTCTTCACTACCCTCGGACCTGTACCGGTTCGCTATCCTATTACGTTCCGCCCGCATCCGATCGAAGACAAACTTTTCGTTCTCTTCTGGAAGATCGGCCCGCTTGATCCTCACATCGACCACCTCGATCCCGTATTCCAGGGCCTTGTGATAGCACTTCGATGTGACCAGCTCCATTATTTCCTCTCTGGAGATGGAGACGATGTCGAGCAAATCTGTCGATCCCAGTTCGACGCGCAACTCGGAGTAAACGATGTCATCGAGCCTGGATTGGGCGCCCAGTTCCGTACCTACCGTCTGCATGAATTTCAAGGGATCGATGATCTTCCAGCTCGCGTAGTTGTCGACGACGAGGTTCTTTTTGTCTTGCGTAATGATCTCCGTCGGGGCGGAGTCATACTCGAGCAACCTGTCATCGAAAGAGTGTACGGTCTGTATGGGATAAGGCAGCTTGAAATATATCCCCGGATCAGTGACGGTTGCGACCGGCTTTCCCATCTGGGTGATCACCACCGTCTCCTTTTCGTCCACCGTATAGGTCACAAAGGATATGGCGAACAAGAGGATAACGAGTATTATCAGGCTCAGGTTATTTTTTTTCATTTTTCCACCTCCTGCATCTTCGGAAGGGTACCCATGATATCCATGATGTTTAAGAGCGAGGAGTTTGTTTTGGGTGAGACCACAACCTTCTGGATCCCCGGGAGGATTTTTTCCATGGTCTCGAGGTAGAGCCTCTTACGCGTCACGTTCCTGGCCTTCCTGTATTCGTTCCATACCTTCGTAAAACGGTCGGCGTCCCCTTTTGCCATCTTGGTCCGCTCTTCCCGGTAGCCCTCCGCCTTACGAATCCTTTGTTCCGCTTCACCACGAGCCTTTGGAATCACTTCGTTCTGGTAACCTTTGGCGATATTGATCAGGCGGTCCTTGTCTTCCTTGGCACTGGCGACATCCTTGAAGGCATTGATGACCTCAGTGGGCGGATGTACGTCTTGCAGCTGGACTGCGAGGATATTGAGACCAGACGCGTATCGGTCCATGATCATCTGCAGGAGATCCTTGGTCTCTTCCTGGATCTGAAATTTCCCCGTAGTGAGGACTTCGTCGATCTTGTGGCTACCGACTATCTGTCGAATTGCGGCCTCGGTGGCATGACGAAGCATCCGCTCTCGATCCCGTATGTGGAACAGGTATTCTGCGGGATCCCTGATCTTGTACTGGACGATGATCTCGACATTGACGATGTTCTCGTCACCCGTCAACATCTGTGCTTCCTGAATGATCTTTCTGTACCTTGCCGGCGGCCCTGGATCGATTGTCCGGAAGCCGACCTCCACCCTCTTTACCTCTGTGACCTTTGGGGTATCGACCACCTCGAAAGGTGATGGCAGGTGGTAATGTATTCCCGATGCTGTCGTCCTTACGGCCTTTCCGAACCTTCTGACCACTCCCAGCTCGTCAGGGTCTACAATGTAGATCCCGGAAATTACCCATAGGGCGAGGATCAGTAGAAGCAATCCCTTGGATCCCCAGGACAGAGGGTTAAACCCTCCAAAACCGGGAACCCTGAACTTCACATCCCCGAATTCGATGTCGATCTTTTTTCCCATGACTCCACTCTCCTTTCTCTCAAAAGATCATCCGTTCTCTGTTTCTAAACCTGCAGGTAGGCTGGTTGAAGATCTCCATGAATAATGAGAATTGTTGGTTCAAATCTCGTTCACCTGGTATCTCCGATAAATGGGAGGGCTCGATTCCTAACATAACATCCTGAAGGATATCCTGCAAGGTCTTTATTCTTTTCATAGAGGATGAAAAATTTTGCGAAAAAGTGCGGGCAGATAGTCACGTTATCGTTCTATCCAGATAAGGACGAGTGCTGTGCAGAGATTGGGCTGAAACCTGTATCACGTTGTGTCACCGTCGGTTAGAGGCTGGCTGCTGTTTTTCACATAGCGTTTTTCTCCTGGATTGCATATCGGGTTCGGGAGGTCTCCTGGTTTTTTGAAGCCCGAATATAGTGGTACGGAGTTTGCTCTTTCGCCTGTTGCAAACTGCTGAAGAACTTTCACCGATGGGTTATATAATAAGGTATATTATGCTGAATGAAATCAAATCTGTATTTTCCCTGATGAAGAGGACCGCTCTCGAGTTGAGGCCCTACAGGAGGTCTGGTAATGACAGACTCGTAGAGGTGGGGGGAAACGGTAATTCGGTGAGGAGAACATCGAGTATCGGGATACAGATCGATCCGAAGCTCAAGAGCATCGATGAATGGCAGTTGGAACTCGAAAAGAAGATCGATCGCGCACGCGGAGTGATAAGAGAGAATGAATTGAACATGAAGGTCCTCTTTCTCAAGGAACGGCGTCGGAAGTTGCGAAATCAGAAAAAGGTGATTCTGCACTGAGTCGTTGATTTGCATCCCTCCCTTTTCAGTCCACCACCACAATATACCGGCTTGTACAGATTCCCGACGCGCTTCGCTTGCGGGAATGACGGAGAGGGAGGGCATTCCGGATCCCCCGTCATTCCCGCTTTGTCCGGATGTTCTAACATCAAAAATCCCGACTCGCTGTCCCCGCCG
>CAYTWO010000113.1:0-5433 GCA_964442125.1 uncultured Gemmatimonadota bacterium | reverse complement strand
TGATAGTTGAAAAAAGCATAATGTGAAAATGTAGGGAGCGCTGAAACATGCACCACTGATTCCGGACAAGCCGGAATGACAGAAGAGCCGGACAAGTCGGAATTAGAGTTCCCCTTTGAAAAAGGGGGGCAAGGGGGGATTTGAAAGAAGCATTAAAATCCCCCTCAATCCCCCTTTAAGAAAGGGGGAGGTATGGAATTGGAATTCCCTCCTTTTTATCAATCACTGATCCTGAGGACAATCTTCCCGAACTGTTCTCCACGGATCATCCTTTCATGGGCTTCTCTGGCCTCCTCGAGCGGGAATGTCGAGTCGATGACGGGCTTCAGGCCTTTATCCCGTACGAACCGCAGCATTTCCACGACGTCATTCCGGTTACCCATTGTAGATCCGAGGATAGTCAGCTGGTTCCAGAAGACCCTCCGGATATCGGTTTCCCCCAGGGGACCGGTCGTCGCTCCACATGTCACGAGTCGTCCTCCCTTTGCCATACTCTGCAGGCTTTGCCGCCAGGTCGCACTGCCAACTGTTTCCGCGCAAACGTCTATGCCGCGCTGATCGGTGATTCGCCTCACCTCATCCGCGATATCCAGTTCATTGTGATCGAAGGCATGGAATGCACCTATTTCGAGTGCTCTTTCGACCTTTCTTGGGTCACCCGAGGTTGCTATAACACGGGCGCCCATAGCCAGACCAAGCTGAAGAGCAGCTCCCGCGACCCCACCACCTATACCGATCACGAGAAGGTCTTCTCCGGCTTTTAACTTCGCTCTCGAGACGAGCATTCGCCAGGCGGTAAGGAAAACGAGAGGAAGCGCAGCGGCTTCTTCGAAAGAGAGGTGAGAGGGGATCGGGTAAACGTTCTCACCGGGAACCAGGACGAAGTCTGCGAATGTCCCGTTGACATGTTCTCCGAGGAGATGAAACGTAACGCACTGACTATGCTCGCCCTTCGCGCAGTACTCACACCTGCCGCAACTGATCCCCGGGTCGATGAGTACCCGATCACCGGGTGAAATATGCTCGACACCTTCGCCCGTCTCCTCGATTGTCCCTGAGCCGTCCGAGCCCATAACGTGAGGAAAGGCAAGTTTTATTCCCGGAATCCCGTTTCTAACCCATATATCGAGATGGTTCAATGAGGCAGCGGAAATCCTGACGGTGACTTTATCCCTTTCCACCTCTGGTTCCAGCAATTCATCGAGGCGAAGCTCATCGGGTCCTCCGTGACAATGGATAGCTATCGCGCGCATTTTAACAACTCCAGTATAAGGGTTCAAGTATACAATAGTAGTGATCTGCTGGAGTTTGTATATTAGCCTTTTTTGACCGGGGAGTCAAATCGGGTGGAGAGATGACTTGACTAATCAACGAATTGGTGGTAGCTTTAGTTGATAATTGTTCTCATTCTCAACAAGCCTGCTGCCGGTATATCCCGCTTGATGTGCCATACGATGTTTTAAGGGAATATCGGTGGCCAGCACGGAATATGATGGGCATTTCGCAAATGGGAGAATCTATCCACCAGACCAATGTGGAGTCTTTCGGACGACAGTGACCAGTTATGAAAAGCTTAGATTTCGTTGATAGGTTCAAGGAGTATCTCAAGAGGGAGAATTTACCCCTTACCACGCAGAGGAAGCGTATCGTCCAGGTGGCCTTTTCGATCGATGATCACTTCTCGGCTGAGGATCTTGCTGATGCCATGAAGAAAAGAGGTGCCAAGGTTGGCCTGGCTACTATCTATAGAACGCTTATGTTGATGGTGGCGTGTGATATCATTCGAGAGCATGATTTTGGAGAAGGTTTCAAGAAGTACGAGAAGATCGTCGACAGGAGCCATCATGATCATCTCATCTGCAAGGGTTGTGGAGAGGTGATCGAATTCGAGGTCCCTGACATCGAGAGGCTTCAGGAGAAGGTAATCGATCGACACAGGTTCCGTGCAAAGAACCATAAGCTGGAAATATATGGACTTTGCAGGTGCTGTTCAGAAAAGGGGGCGGATAAGGTGTTGGGATGAAGTGAAGTGGGAGTCTCAGAGTCTTCAGCAGAAGGTTAGGCCGAAGAATGTCGCCAATAAAAGCAGGTAGAGAAGAGAAGAGGCTTATTCTCGTAGGAAATCCCAATGTTGGTAAGAGTGTGCTCTTCAACCTCCTGACGGGCAGGTACGTGACCGTTTCGAACTATCCAGGGACGACGGTCGAAATGAGTGTCGGGAGGACATCGATAGATGGTGATCAGTTTGTGGTCTACGATACGCCGGGGATAAACAGCCTTGTTCCTACGTCAGAAGACGAGGAGGTTACAAGAAACATTATCCTCGATGGGAAAAATGATACGATCATCCAGGTCGCTGACACGAAAAATCTCAGGCGGGCTCTCTCTATCTCCCTTCAGATTATCGAAATGGGACTTCCAATAATTCTTGACCTCAATATGGAAGATGAAGCGATTGGCCGTGGTATCAGCATCGACACAGGAAGACTTTCGGAGATCCTCGGAATCGATGCTGTCTCGACCGTCGCGACGCGCAGAGAGGGGATCGATAATCTCCTGAGTCTGATCGGGGGTAACAAGAAGACGAGTAAAAATTCCATTTATTCGGACGATATCGAAAGCGCCATCTGTGAACTGGAAAGATTCCTGCCCGATGGTTCGATAAGCAAGCGATCTCTGGCGTTGATGCTCTTGTCAGGTGATAAGAGTCTCGTTCCTTTCCTCAGGGAACGGCTCGATGAAGAGAGCATCAACGGGATCGAGAACGTGTGCCGTAATTTGAGCGTCAGATACGCTCAATCCCTGGCTTCGATCATTCATCAACAGCGAATGAGGGAGGTTGATGGGATCCTCGATCAGGTCATGTCCCGTATCACTATCCAGAAGTCATCCGTGGCTACGGGGATCGGAGAATTGACGATGCATCCGGTCTGGGGCGTTCCATTCCTCCTTGTTGTCCTGTTGTTCATGTATGAGTTTGTCGGTGTTCTGGGAGCTGGAATGATTGTCGACTATCTGGAAGGTGTCATCTTCGGGGAATACATTAATCCTTATGCGATAAGGCTGGTAAACTACATCTTACCGTTCCAGCTGGCCAGAGACTTTTTCGTAGGGGAGTACGGAATCGTTACGATGGCGCTGACTTACGCTGTCGCAATCGTCCTGCCGGTCGTCGGGACTTTCTTTATCGCTTTCGGGATCCTGGAGGATTCGGGGTATCTCCCAAGACTGGCAGTCATGGTTGACAGGTTGTTCCGATTGATCGGGCTCAACGGAAAGGCGGTACTCCCGATGATACTCGGGCTGGGATGCGCCACGATGGCCACGTTGACGACCCGGATCCTTGGGACTCGAAAGGAGAGGATACTCACGACACTTCTTCTCGCCCTCGGGATACCGTGTTCAGCCCAGCTGGGAGTCATTCTCGGTATGCTTGGAAGCCTTTCTTTTATGGCCACGATGCTCTGGTTGGTCACTGTTGTCTTTGTTCTGCTGCTGGTTGGTTTCATCGCGTCCGTGGTTGTCCCGGGAGAGAGGGCCGATTTTATAATCGAAATCCCCCCTGTGAGACTACCCCAAATCAAGAATATCGTGACAAAAACCATAGCCAGGGTCGAGTGGTATCTGAAAGAGGCCGTTCCTCTATTTATCCTCGGTACGGTCGTGCTGTTTGTTTCTCACCTTACCGGCATGCTGTCTGCGCTGGAGAGGGCATCGGTACCGATCGTCGAAGGGTTGTTAGGTCTGCCGGGTGAAGCGACTCAGGCATTTGTCGTCGGCTTTCTGAGGAGGGACTATGGAGCCGCCGGGTTGTTCATGCTCGCCAGGAACGGCGCATTAGACGGTGTTCAAATAGTCGTAAGTCTTGTTACAATAACCCTTTTTGTCCCATGTATCGCCAATTTATTCATCATAATCAAGGAGAGGGGACTGGGGGTGGCTCTCGCCATGGTGGCATTTATATTTCCGTTTGCCTTCCTTGCGGGTGGCGCCCTCAACTCGATCTTGAGGAGTATAGGATGGATACCGTGAAGTGTTCGTTTTGTGGTTATGGTTTCGATCGCATGGATACCTCCTGTGCCGTGTGTCCGATGTCGAAGGGATGTCGTGTCGTTTGCTGCCCCCGGTGTGGCTACCAGATGGTCGGATCATCCAGACTCCTCGATATTCTTGACAATTTCTGGAGCGCTATCAAGCGAAAAATCAGTTGCAACAGCTCAACAAGCGGTTGACCTGGGAGGAATGGAGAGATGGAAGAACGGGCAGAAGAACTTCTGCAGAGACTCTGGTTGTGGGAAGAGGAGGGAAACGATGGAGATCTGAGTATATCTACACTCGAGGGAGAGGCCAGGGGGGGAGAGAAAGATAGTGGGGGAATTCCGGGTGTCTTTCCCGGAAAGGGGAGGGGATCGGGATTGCTTGCTGAGTTGAAGGCAATAGAGGAGAAGGATTTGATCACCATTCAGAATGACAAGATCCACATGAACAACCGGGGGAGAGAGATTGCGAGAAAGGTTGTCAGGAATCACCGTCTTGCCGAAAGGTTGCTCATGGAGATCCTCGAGGTAGGAGATAGTGAAGCTCATTCCAGCGCCTGTAAATTTGAGCACATACTGAGCCCCCAGGTTACAGACAGAGTCTGCACCTTTCTCGGTCACCCGCCGACATGTCCGCATGGGAAGGTCATCCCGAAGGGAGAATGCTGTAAGATATTCGGCACGCATATCGAACCGCTCGTTGTGAGACTGACCAGTCTCGAGGTTGGGAAACGGGCACGAATAGTCTATATCACGCCGAGTTTTCAGGCGAGATTGGAGCGTCTCGGATCCCTGGGCCTCGCGCCGGGGGGGATCCTGAAGCTCAAACAGATATACCCGAGCTACGTAGTGGATATAGACGAGACGACGGTCGCACTTGACAAGGACGTGGGAAAGGAGATATTTGTCAGGGAAGTATCCTGATGGGCTTTTAACCGCCTGATTTTCGTGTTGTCGTGGAGCACTCCGTGATAAGAATAGTAAAGAACGGGTTGAAAAAATTCAGAGCGGCCACTCGGAACTCCAGTCATAAACCTGTTGATCCATCTTCGTTACGAGTAGAGCTTTATACACGCCCTGGTTGTTCGCTCTGTTCGAAGGCCAGAGATGTCATCATGAAGGTGAAGGCGGAGATTCCATTTACATTCAGTGAGGTAGATATATCAAGGATAAATGAGCTCGAGAAGAAATTTGGTTCTGAGATACCGGTCGTCTTTGTCTGTGGCAGGAAGGCATTCAAGTATCACGTGGATGAGGGCCGACTGAGGAAGTCGCTGAAGTCAAGGTTGCTTTGAGGTGTGAGGCCGGATTTGCCCAGTCCGGGAGGGGCACAGCGAAAAACTTGACACGGTGGAGTATGGGACTTATTATCAAAAAAAGAGATAGCGCTACGACT
>CAYTWO010000112.1:0-5465 GCA_964442125.1 uncultured Gemmatimonadota bacterium | reverse complement strand
CAATACCGGTACCAATTGCGTTGGACTGGAATAAAGATCCCCCCCCTTTGATTCCGGACAAGCCGGAATGAAGGGAAAACAGTAAGGTGGCTTAGTACAGTGTAATCGACCAATAGATTGCGGAGGCCGATAAAGTGGCGTTTCCTCCCGTAAAAGAACAGATGGATGCCATCCTCCAGGGTACGGAGGAGGTTATCACCGAAGAGGACCTCGAGAGAAAGCTCGAGAAGTCTTTACGTAAGGGGGTCCCCCTCAGGGTCAAGCAGGGGTTCGATCCGACCTCTCCAGATATCCACCTCGGCCACACCATCTCCATCGAGAAACTCAGGACCTTTCAGGATATGGGGCACCAGGTTATCTTCCTCGTCGGTGATTTTACGGCCATGATCGGTGATCCGAGTGGTCAGGACGCAACACGACCTCGCCTGACGACTGAGGAGGTTGAGGCGAACTCCACCACTTACAAGGAACAAGCCTTCAAGATCCTCGACTCCAGGAAGACCAAGCTCGAGTTTAACAGTTCCTGGCACAGCAAGCTGACCTTCGCAGAGGTAATCAGGATTGCGTCTCACTATACCGTTGCGCGTATGCTCGAAAGGGATGATTTCTCCAACCGCTATGTGGGGAACCGTCCGATATCGATACACGAATTTCTTTACCCCCTTGCTCAAGCCTACGATTCCGTTGCGCTCCAGGCCGACGTCGAGATCGGGGGAACCGATCAGAAGTTCAACCTTCTACTTGGCAGGACTATCCAGAAGGAGTTCGGACAGGATCCCCAGGCGCTCATTCTGTTACCCCTGCTGGTCGGGACCGATGGTGAGCGGAAGATGAGCAAGAGCCTGGGGAACCACATCGGGATCATCGAACCCCCATCGGAGATGTACGGGAAGGTAATGTCGATCCCGGATGAACTGATCACCCCGTATTACAGGTACATCACTGACCTCACGGAAGACGAGCTGAAGGCCGTAGAGAAAGATATTGATGGAGGGAAGGTTAATCCGAGGGATCTCAAGAGGAGGCTCGCCTCGCTTATCGTAGGGAAGTTTCACTCGGAAAAGGAGGCCGTCGGGGCGGAGAAGGCGTTCGACAGGATATTCATCGAGAAGGATCTTCCTGAAGATCTACCCGAGAAGGCCGTGAAGGTCGAGGATGAAGAGATATGGCTGCCCGGATTGATCAGGGAACTTGGGCTTCTGAAGACCGGGGGAGAGGGTAAGCGATTGATCCAGCAGGGGGGCGTGTATATCGACGGTGAACGGGTAGAAGACGAAAACCTGAAAATACCGCCTGGGAGGGTTATCGTAATCAAGGTAGGGAAGCGAAAGTTCATGAGGGTGAAGTTCGTAAACTGACTAACCTTATCCCTAATCTTTCTTCTTTTATTCCTCCATTGTCTCCTCAAAATGCTCGATAAGATCATCATACGAGGTGCCAGGCAGCACAACCTGAAGGGCATCGACCTCGATATCCCCCGTGGTTTGTTGACGGTGATAACGGGTGTCAGCGGGTCCGGGAAATCTTCCCTCGCTTTCGACACGCTTTACGCGGAGGGCCAGAGGCGCTACGTGGAGTCACTGTCGACCTATGCCAAGCAGTTCCTCGAGCGGATGGAGAAGCCGGACTACGATATCCTTGAGGGGATAAGTCCATCGGTTGCGATCGAGCAGAGAAACACCACCAAGACCTCACGGTCGACCGTCGGGACAGCCACGGAGGTCTATGATTACCTCAGGCTCCTCTTCGCCCGGATCGGGATTACCGTTTGTCCGGAATGCGGAATTGAAGTCAAGTCCGATACGGTCCAGGGAGCAACCAAGGAGGTCCTAGCACTTGGGAAGGGGCATCGCGTCCTCGTATTGTTTCCGCTCAAACTTTCAGGCAAAACGAGCCCGGCCACTCTGTGGGATAGTCTGCTGTCTCTGGGTTTCATGAGGATCAAGATAGGCAATGGCATCCTCCGCATAGAAGACAAGCCGGAAGTCGATCTGTCAGGTGAGAGTCTCCTCAAGGTTGTGGTCGACAGGCTAACGCTCAAGGGGGATATCAGGAGCCGTCTGGCCGATTCGCTGCAGACTGCCTTTGTCGAAGGGGAGGGTGAAGCGGAGGTGGAAGTAGTCGGTAGCGATGCCACACTCCGGTTTACCGAGGGATTCCGTTGCTCCCGATGCTCGAGGGAGTTTCCGGCTCCGACCCCGAACCTTTTTTCGTTCAACAGCCCTTACGGGGCATGTCCAAACTGCAGGGGCTTCGGGAATAAACTTGAATATGATGTCGACCGGATCGTACGCGACCCGAGACGGTCTCTCGAGGATGGCGCGATCGATCCGTGGACGAAGCCAAGGTATCTGGGTCTACACGAGGAGTTCCTGGAATTTGCGGTAAAAAGAGGGATCCCGATCGACAAGCCGTGGGAAAAATTGGATCCCGGCTCACGCGATGTCATAATGAACGGAGAAGGGGACCTCTTCGAGGGGGTGGTCCCCTTCCTGACCCGCCTCGAGAGGAAAAAGTACAAGAGGCACATCCGGTTCTTTCTGAGGGGCTATCAATCTCTGCAGGACTGCCATGTGTGTAATGGAAATCGCCTTAGGGAAGAGGCCATCAACGTGAAGATCGGAGGGAAAAACATCGCTGAGATCGCCTCCATGTACATTTCGGATGTCTGGGGTTTCTTGGAGAAACTTGAACTCAACGAGACCGAGATGCAGATCGCCGGGGAGATACTTAGGGAGTTACGATCCAGACTCGGTTTCCTGATGGATGTGGGTCTCGATTACATCATCCTCGACAGGATGACACGCACCCTCTCCGGCGGAGAGGTCCAGAGGATCGCACTCGCTAACTCCCTCGGAGGTCGTCTCGTCGACACGCTATATGTCCTCGATGAACCGACGATCGGCCTCCATCCAAGGGACAATGACAGACTGATTAAAATACTCAAACTCCTGCGGGACCAGGGGAACACGGTCCTCGTCGTAGAACACGACGGCAAGATGATCGAGAACGCCGATTTCATCATCGAGCTGGGACCAGGTGCGGGCCATAATGGGGGCAGTGTGGTCTTTACAGGGAATTTTGAGGAGCTGCTGAAGGGTGAGACGATAACCTCGCAGTGCCTGAGGGGCAGAGATGAAGGTAGTGCGGGAGTTGATGGAAAGCGGAGAAAAGGGAAGGGGTGGATCGTCGTGGAGGGTGCCAGGGGAAACAACCTGAAAGAGATAGACGTGAAGATCCCGATGAGGACGCTGACAGCGATAACGGGGGTCTCTGGTTCCGGCAAGAGCACGTTCCTGCAGGATGTCCTCTACGAGGGGTTTCAGGAGAAGATGACCGGTGGCAGGCTGGACAGTCGAGCACCCCTCAAGGACATACACTCAGACCTGCCGTTGAGGAAGGTCGTCGTGGTGGATCAGTCGCCTATAGGTCGTACCCCCCGTTCGAACCCTGTGACCTATGTCAAGGCCTTTGACGCGATACGGGGTGCCTTCGCCCGTACGTTCGAGGCGAGGAAACGGGGGTATAAACCGGGGCGGTTTTCGTTCAATGTCAGGGGAGGAAGATGTGAGACCTGTAAAGGGGAGGGATTCATCGTGGTAGAGATGCACTTCCTGGCCGACCTCTACATTAGGTGCGAGGATTGTGGGGGAAAGAGATTCAGCAGGGAGACACTCGAGGTCAAGTTCAAGGGGAAGAACATAGCCGACATACTCGAGATGACCGTTGACGAGGCTATTCTCTTCTTCGAGGAGAACCCGGACGTTGGAAGGGCACTCTGGCACCTCCAGGAGGTTGGACTGGGCTATCTACAGGTGGGCCAACCCGCGACGACCCTCTCCGGGGGCGAGGCGCAGCGCATAAAGATAGCGAGGGAGCTCGCCAGGATTCCGAGAGGTGAGGGTGGAGTCGGCTCGCTCTACCTACTGGATGAGCCTACGACGGGGCTTCACGCTTACGACATTCGACGGCTGATGAACGTCCTTAACAGGCTGGTAGGGGCAGGGAACACGGTTGTCATCATCGAGCACAATCCCGAGGTGGTGAGCAGGGTCGATTGGATCATCGACCTCGGGCCTGAGGGTGGAGAGGGAGGAGGTCGCATCGTGGCCGAAGGCACACCCGAAGAGGTGGCCAGACACAAGACGTCCTACACGGGGAAATTCCTGCGGGAGATTCTTCAAAAGTAGTGATTAGTGAAGAGTGATTAATTCTTGTCATTCCGGCTTGTCCGGAATCATCATTCGTCAACGATCGATTCCCAACGCGCTTCGCTTGCGGGAATGACAAGGAGAGAGGTCATTCCGGCTTGTCCGGTCCTCGTCATTCCGGCTTGTCCGGAAAATGCATAGCGAGCGTTCCCGGAGGATACGCGAGTGAAGTCAGCAATGTTCAATACCCTACATTTCTATACTTTCCTACGACTTGTCGTAGGAAAGTATAAATCGTTAAGCTATCGACTCACAACCTTGCACTTATAACCAGGAATATTAATGGCCACCACCAAATAGCTGCCATAAAGGCATAATATGCCAACAAGGCAGTTATTCTCGTTTTATGCATATGCCAATATGGCTGATTACGCCATAATGGCATAGCGATGTACAATCATCATCCCACCTGAAATCTTCCTAATCAATTAATATATAATGGCTTATGCCATTATACGCTCCTTTGGCACACCGCTTGCTTATTCAATGTGCGGAAGTAAAATCGTAGCGATGATTCGCGGGATGGTCTCCCGCAACACGGTTTCCACCAAAAACTCAAAAGGAGGTTTCAAAATGAAACTCGTACGCTGGACACCGATGCACAACATCGTCTCTTCGTTCGCCAGGGACCTGGATCCCTTTTTCAACGACAACTGGTCCCGTTTTCCCACTAACAGAGTCTGGGATCGTAGCTGGAGCCCAGTTGTGGACATCGAAGAGAGAGAGAACGAAATCGTACTCAACGCCGAACTCCCTGGAATGAAGAAGAGTGATATCGGAATCACCGTCGATGACAACATTCTCACCTTGCGGGGGGAAAAGAAGATCGAGAGCAAGAACGGTGATGAGGGAAGCGATTATTTCAGGAGCGAGCGCTACTTTGGCAAGTTCGAGAGATCCTTCAACCTGCCGACATATGTCGCCGCGAACAAGGCCCAGGCCTCATTCAAAGATGGTATTCTTCAGGTAACCCTGCCTAAGAAGGAAGAGGCCAAGAGCAAGAGGATCACTATCAGTTAAACGGTCAGTAGCACAACCGGAGTGGGGGCAGGCCATCTTAAGATGGCTTGCCCTTTTTTACCTGTCTTGACATCATTATAACCGGGTATTAATTTCTACCCCGAATTGACAACCGACATCTCGCTCCGGCGTAGCTCAGTTGGCAGAGCAGGTGGCTGTGTTTTGCAGCTTCTGGAAGAAACTCCAGTTGAAAAATCGGGTGAATTCAGGGAAGCCTAAACCTGAATATTATGA
>CAYTWO010000111.1:0-5587 GCA_964442125.1 uncultured Gemmatimonadota bacterium | reverse complement strand
AGCGCGCAAGAGATGCGTGCAGTTCGAGTGAGAGAATCGCTCAACTTAGGTTTAAATGTGACAACTAATCCTGAAAGACAAACATGCGGCTGAAAGAGCATATATTCGTTTCATCCTATTTCCTGACGATCTGTGCCATTCTCTGGGGACTCGTGGAAATCATCACCATTTTTTCCACTATCGATCTCGAAAATATCTCTTTCGTCGCCTATCTTTCCATTCTGGTCTTCCCCCTGCTCCTCTACGGGATAACCGGGCTGGTGGCCGGTCTCTTTCCGGCACTCCTCTTTTACATGGTTATCGCGTGGAGATTGAAGGGATTCTCCATCCACAGTGGAACAACGTTCTACATACTACTTTACTTCATACCACTCTTTATCGGTGTAGGATATCTGTGGAACCGAAGATATCTCCCGGGTATCCCTATAACCGATTTGACCAGTCTGGTCCACACTCTGATCATCGCTATCTCCATATTCCTCGTGATATATATCAGCAAAGGTCTTTTCAATCTTATGTTCAAAAGAAAATTTCCGCTGATGAGATCCCTGGTCGTCGGCCTGGTAATCGGCGGGATAGCGACTCTCTACCTCGGGACAAACTCATCCTCCGATGAAAGATCAACGGTCGACACTCAACCACCGACCACCGACAAACCGAACATCCTGTTGATCACAATAGATACGCTGCGAGCCGATCATCTTGGCTGTTACGGAAACGCGTCGATCCATACTCCGACGATAGACTCCTTGGCCACAGGGGGAATCATGTTCCAGAGAGCTATATCACAGGTTCCCCTGACCCTTCCCTCGCATACCTCTATCCTGACCTCCACGTATCCGCCAATCCATGGCGTGAGAGATAACGCGAGGTACAGCTTCGGGAGTTCGATACCGACCCTCGCCGAGGTTCTTAAAGGGTCCGGTTACCTCACGTCCGCTTTTATCAGCGCTTTCGTCCTCGACTCCCGCTTCGGGCTCGATGTGGGGTTTGATGCATATGATGACAACATCCAGAACCAGGCTTATTTCTACTTCTTCTCTGCATCACCCCCGTTCGCACTGGCGGGTTGTCTCAAACTCCTGGGTCTATCGCCGCCATACAAACCCGAACGGAAGGCGGACAAGACAACGAGAGCCGTGATCGAATGGATCGAGAACAACCGGGAGAGCCGGTTCTTCATGTGGGTCCATTACTTCGATCCCCATGGACCGCTCAACCCCCCTGTCCCATACGACACCCTGTATCTGGAACCCGACGCAGATCCGCATAAATTTCGCGACAACATCGAGAACCTGATATCTCTACTGGGCCAGTTTGACTCGAGAGAACTCTCGGATGAGGAGATCGAAGGGATTAAATCACTTTACAAGGGGGAAGTGACATTTACCGATCACTACATCGGAAACCTGATGAAGAGTATCAGAGAATTGGGGATTGGAGACAGGACAATGGTCGTGCTGACTTCTGATCATGGTCAGTCGCTCTCGGAACATCATTACATCGGTCATTCGATGGAGCTCTACCAGGAGATCATGCATATTCCGTTGATCATGAACTATCCAGGCCTATTCCAACAGGGCTTAGTCGTCGAGGAGCCGGTCCAGAGCATCGACATCATGCCGACTATTCTGAGCTCCCTGGAGATCGAAATTCCCGCAAGCTGCCGTGGGAGTAACCTTATCCGGCTGCTTGGACCGAGCACCTGGGAAAGGGACGATTCAAATCGATGGGCATACCTCGAGACACTCCACGCCAGGCCTACCAGAAACAAACTCATCGGTCTTTCTTCAGGTGATTACAAATATATTCGGGCTCTCGATGGAGACAGGGAAGAGCTCTACCATATGGAGACCGATCCAAAGGAGATGGATAACCTGGCGTCGGTCGATACCCAGAGATCGGAACTGATGCGAAACCAGCTCCTGAGCCTGTTGGAGGAGTGGCAGAACGAATCCTCCTCGATAGAAATTCCGATGGACCATCAGACCATGGAGGCAATGAAAGCACTGGGTTATATCCAGTAAGGAAAAAACCTGCTCCCCACTATTTCAGATTCCAGTTATGTGGATTGAAGTGGAGTACCTGTGCCAATCAAAAACGAAGTGCTTGCAAATGGGTAAAGGATGACACATGACGAAAAGAGACCAGATCAAATTAGACCTCTTCAACGGTACCATCACAGGGTTTATCGTATGGGCCCTGATCGGGCTTTTGTGGTCGACACTGATCGTAATGACACACAGGGATTCTCCCTATTACCTCCTCGATCTTCCCCTTTTTCGAATCATGGAAGGGCTGGTAGTCGAGAGAGTATCGGTTTACAAGCTTTTCGTTCCAAACTTTTCAGACCAGATGCAATTCCTGTTTTATTCCGGTCTATTCCACTCGGTTTTCGGGGCCGTTTCCGGGATAACGGCGGTTACATTGAAAACCATCCTGCATAGGTCCTGGAGCAGGAAGGGGACCTGGTCAGACTCTCGACCGTTCCTCCTCTCCTGGAACCTCTTTCTGATAATTGCCGTCTTCCTCGTCAACAATTGGCAATTCGCCACAAAGGGCTCATTGATTCCACCCTTTATCCCGGTATTGCTGTCGTTGAAGGTCTTTATCGCACTGATCCTGGCACTGATAAGCTTTGCTCTAACAAGACGGATCCTGTCACGAGATACCGGGAATCGATCAGAGATATCGACCGGCATATCGAAAATGGGGTGGCACTCCAGATTTCTCCTGTTCTTTTGTGTCGCCATGATCTGCATACCGGGACTATTGAGTCACCTTGGAGAGCGATTGGCCATGGCATCCCACCAGTGGAAATCAGATCTCACCCTGAAGGAAAGGAGCCAGGAAGCCGCGCCGGGAGGCAATGTAATACTCATCATCATCGACACGTTGAGAGCAGATCACCTCGGATGTTACGGTTACGAACGGCCTATCACACCAACTATCGACAGACTGGCGGAGGATGGAATCCTCTTCTCGACCTGCATTTCTCAGGCGCCCTGGACAATCCCCTCTATCATGTCGATCATGACCTCGATGTACCCCTCGGTCAACGGTGTCATGGATACCAGGGGTCGGCTCGATCCAATGCGATTTACACTCGCTGAAGCACTCAGGGAGGCGGGTTATCGGACGGCGGGATTGGTGAGCCATACGTTTGTCGATACGCGTTTTGGTTTTGGGGAGGGATTCGAAATTTTCGAGGATAGGAAGGGGATCCTTCAACCCGCGGAGGTTCTCAACGATCTGGCGATCCCGATTCTCGAGGAAATAGATGAGGAGAATTTCTTTTTCTTTATCCACTATTTCGACCCGCATTTTCCCTATGAACCTCCGGCCCCGTATGATACCCTCTATCAAGACAACATCTCTGAGGAGAAGTCGATGACCTGGAAGGAGATAAAGCAGTTTGCCCAGGTGAAAAACCCCATTCCCGGTGGAGAACTTGATCGGATCGTCGCACTATATGACGGAGAGATCTCCTATTGCGATGCCATGATAGGGGAGTTCATAGACTACCTGAAATCTTCCGGGCTCTATGACAACACCACGATCGTACTTACAGCCGATCATGGTGAAGAGTTCAAAGATCACGATTCTATAGGTCATACTCGCACACTCTACGACGAGCTCGTCCATGTGCCACTCCTGGTGAAACTCCCCGGATCCGAAAAAGCAGGATCGGTCGTCGAAAACCAGGTCAGATCTATCGACATCGCCCCTACCCTTCTGAGCATTACCGGTGTGGATATTCCTCCTGAATTCCTGGGTGTGGACCTCTCCCCGTTCTGGTCGAGTGACAACGTGCAGTTGGCACTTCCCGCGTACAGCGAGACCTCCCGGCACGCGATTCTCCGATCGATCCGGACCGATGATCGAAAGTACATCCAGAACTTTCGCCAGTCATTTTATCACAAAAGACCGGGCGGTACGAGTGAGCGGGAACTCTACCACCTGGGGGCGGATGAAGGGGAGACAATAAATCTGGCGAGTGAGGGAGGCAATTCGTTACTTTCGTTGCGGGAGGAACTTTTCCAGTGGATCTGGATCAGCTGGCTCGAAAGGAAAAGGCTTCCCAAAGAGGGCGGTACAGAGGAAGTCATCTTCGACAAGGAGTCTTTAGACCGTCTCAGGGCTCTGGGTTACGTACAGTAATCAGCGGCATTACATCTGCAGGTTCCCCGGAAGACCTTAAAAAGCTCGGGACCAAAAGATCTGTAATCTATGAATCGCCCCATCTGCAAGCCCTGTAAAAGTCTTCCGGGTCATAATCGGTGGGCCGGGGATATGGGCCGGGGATAGTTTGACAAGCATTACCCTGTATGTTAGAATTGTGGTTCAGGTCGATTGAATCTCGTAAGAATCCTCGGTGATATTGTGTTTCAAAAGAAATGAAAAATATTTCACTGGCAGTTGGCGTAGTCACAATTCTCCTGATCATTCTGGAATTCAGTCTCAGGCTCCTGGGCTTTTCAAGCATGAGTAATAAAAAGCTCCTCGACTTTGTCCCAAGACGCGCTAAACCACCTTATCAGACCAGCAAAACTCTGGGGTGGGATCTTCTTCCAAACTGGGAGGGAGAAATAAATACGACAGAAGTAAGTACCAATTCCTTTGGAATGCGAGACGATGAGTTTCCTCTCGAAAAACCGGACGGGAACATACGGATACTTGTGATTGGTGATTCTTTCACGTTTGGATTAGGCGTGGATCAGAGCGCCTGTTACTCGGAACGGCTGGAACAGATTCTGAACCAACAGAAATCGGACTTCAGCTACTCCGTCCTGAACGGCGGTGTGGGTGGTTATAACACCGAGCAGGAGATGAAATGGCTGAAAGAAAAAGGGCTGGCATTCGAGCCAGATGTCGTGATCGTCGGATTCGTCTTGAATGATATTATCTACCGTGGGATCTATAACGCGGAATTGCAGCCCTGGCCCATACAGCTGCTATGGCGCACAGCAATTTATAACGTATTGAGCAAAACAATTACGTCGAAGAGGGTACAATCCGATGCCCTGAAGAGGTCGGTAGAGACGATCAGAAAACTCAACGAAGAATCCAGGAAGATCGATGAACTCTGGCTGGAGTGCTTTGACCAAATCGAGGAGATGAAATACCTCACCGATCAGGCGGACATCCCGCTCGTTTTCGTTCTCTTCCCCTGGCCCAACCAATTACAAGCCGATACAGGGGACCCAATTCCGCAAGTACGGTTGATTCAACACCTCCAGAGACTGGGGATCTATTACATCGATCTCCTTCCCGCATATCAAAGGGTGAAAAATGGACTTTACCAGGAGGGGGATAATCATCCCTCGGTCAAAGGTCATGAGGTCGCCGCACTCGAGATTTCTACATTTCTTAACGAGGTACTCTTCAATCATCATCCAGCATCGGTCAACTAATGCCGTTCACCTCCTCCCGATTCAGACTACAGCATTCTCTAAACGAAGATTTGCCTGTCTTCCAGGGTCACCTTCAGCGATGATAGTCAGCCGAAAGTCTGTTTATGACACGGATTGCCACCTAATTTGAGCGATTCTGTCGGGAAGAAATGTGCGGATATCTTGATGCGATA
>CAYTWO010000110.1:0-5677 GCA_964442125.1 uncultured Gemmatimonadota bacterium | reverse complement strand
GCGCAAGAGATGCGTGCAGTTCGAGTGAGAGAATCGCTCAACTTAGGTGTTAATTGAAAATCCTTATTTAATACGTTATATTGAGGCTGGTTTTCGTGAGCTATCTCTGTTAGAATGAGATTGGTTCGGTCCCCGTGGGAATACAGCTATGAGATCTAAGCCGGTAACAGCCTTTCTGTTCTATTTTCTTCTCACTCTTCTTTTTCTCTATCCAATTCCTTTCGAGCTGAAAAAACTCGTATCGATCGCGCCGGACATGTTCCAGAACCTCTGGAACTTCTGGTGGATGGACAAGGCACTGACGGAACTACACACATCCCCTTACTTTTCCGAATACATCTTCCACCCGACAGGCACATCCCTTGTATTTCAGACCTTTTCACCCTACAACTCACTCCTGGCTATCCCACTCCAGGGGATCTGGGGCAGGATAGTCACATACAACCTCCTCTACCTTTCTTCATTTCTCCTCGCGGCTCTCGGAGGCTATCTCCTCGCATTTCACTTTTTGAAGGATCGATATGCCGCTTTCCTGGCCGGTTTTATCTTCGCCTTCTCACCCTTTCATTTCTCCCGGGTCATGCAGATCAACATCCTCAGCATACAGTGGATCCCGTTTTACTGTCTCTTTCTGATCAAAATGAGGGAAAGGCCCTGTTGGATCAACGCTTTCGGAGTAGCATTGTTCCTCACGCTGACAGCGATGTGTTCCTGGTACTACATGATCTACCTCGTTCTCTTCTCGCTGATCTATCTCGTATACTATACAGTGACGGAGTCTCATACCACCCTGAGACCGCGGTTTTATCTGCTGCTGTTATTCTCCATTTCCATCTTTCTCCTGGCGATATCGCCTTTTGTGGTTCCGCTTCTCAGAGAAATGTCCACGAACGAATCTTACCTGTATGATCCGGTTCACAGTGGATCCGATATCTTTGGATTTTCATTGTTCAAGGGATACTTCTATTTCTGGCCTGTCTTTCTCGGCTATACGACTCTTTTTCTTTCTTTCTGTGCCGCAATGAGTCTGCGTGATCGGGAGGTTCGATTCTGGTTGATCATAGCGATTTTCGCGTTCGTCATGACCCTCGGAACTCATTTGAAGGTGCTGGGAAGGGACTATCCAGAGATTCCACTCCCCTATGCCCTTATGCAGGAGATTCCCATCTTCGGGGCTGCCAGGATCCCCTATCGTTTCCTTGTCCTGGTGATGCTCTCCCTTTCGATACTGTCGGGTTATACGATCCGAAACCTTCGAGCCGGCCTTTCAAGACCCGGTTATTTACCGACATATTTACGCAGGATGCTGCTTTTTCTCCTGTTCTTACTGGTCACCATCGAGTTCCTCGTCATCCCAAGACCTAATTACGCCCCGGATATTCCTCCTCTGTACAAATCCTTATCCACTGAGAAAGGTGATTTCGCGATCGCTTCGCTTCCATTCAAAGATCGCGGGTGGGACCTCTTTTATCAGACCCTTTACGGTAAAAGGATCGTGTGGGGCTACGTCTCGAGGAGGGATCCGAAGGCAATGGAATACCTGTCAACCACTCCCCCTTTCAACCTTTTCCTCGACCCTGACTTGATCGACACAGAGAAGATATCGTCCGAGGAGGTCCTGACCTGGGTGGAGACGCTGAGAGAACTGAAGTTCCGTTACGTCCTGATCAACAAGCCTAAACGTTACAGTAACCTTGGCAGACTGGGTCGTCCCGGTTCCACACTGAACTTCTTACGGGTGGGGTTCACTCCATATTTCCTGAACAGGGAGCTTCACAAATCCCTGGTCGAAATTGAACTGGTTAGAAGTGATATAAAGACGACCGATGAAGAAATGATAAGATTCAAAGAACTCCTGGGGATGCTTTTGGGAGATCGATTCTATGAAGACGATGCGGTCATTGCCTACCGTGTACCTTAAACCGAAGTTGAGCGATTCTCTCGCTCCAATTAGGTTTAAGATGGTAATCCCCGTCCCGAAGATCTGAGTTTTCTCACTTCTATAATCTATATTGCTACGCTTGAACGTTAATATCTCACTGGATATCAGGGTTCGATTTTATCACCCGACGCTGTCCGGTCGATCTCCTGAGCTACTATATAGCGGGGGCGCGCTTTGACCTCGTCATATACCTTGCCCAGGTATATACCTATAATTCCCAGGCTGATCATCAGCAGACTGCCAATAATCACCTGCATGAGTATAACCGTCGTGAATCCAGTGACAGCTTCCCCCGTAATATAGTGGTAAAGGGCATCTCCTCCTATATAGAGCGCGAGCAAGAAAAACATGCCTCCAAAGATTGTAATCACCTGCAGCATGAGTGATGAGAATCCAGAGACCGCCGTGATAGAGAGCCTTATCAGGCGAAAAATAGACCATTTCGATGCACCGCCCGTACGCTTTTGAACCGAAAAAGGTATTTGCACGTGCTCAAAGCCCAACCAGACGACCATGCCGCGGAAGAAAAGGTTGCGTTCCTTCATTTTGAGCCACGCATTGACAACCCGACGATCCATGAGCTTGTAATCCGACGCATCCTGGAGGTCATAGCCAGACAATTTGCTCAACAGTGCATAGAATATCCTGGCTCCGATCTTGTTAACAAGTGGTTCAGGACCCCTTGTTTCCTTCACGGCCTCTACGACATCAAAACCGGACTCGCGCCACTGGCGAACCATCTCGGGAATGAGTTCGGGGGGATGCTGTAAATCACCATCCATAATGATTACCGCACGGCCCCTCGCAATCTCAAGACCGGCCGACAGGGCCAGCTCCTTGCCGAAATTTCGACTCAGGCGTAAGGCCCTGAGTGTCGGGATGTTCCGGGACTCTTCTTCGATGATTGACCATGTATCATCCGTTGAGCCATCATCCACGACAATCATTTCATAAGGTTCATTCAGCGATTCCATGGTGGTCTGAATGGTAGAGAGGACCACTTTTAGATGATGCCCCTCTCGATAAACCGGAATGACGACTGAAAGAGATGGCTGATTTGAGGCTGAATCATTCATCAGGCAGCTTCCTTATTCCTTAAATGCTCCAGGTAGTGGGCTTAGAGCCCTGATCTTTCTCATGTATGCATGCCCTTAGCTCTATTAATTCTTCGTATTCCCTTTGCCTTCCATCACTGATCAAAAATTTGAATGTTGGATTAAGCGGGTTCCACTCTGAAACCTCCTCTTCCGGTGCACCCCCAATATGAAAGAGGATCTCGCAGGAATCTATCCCGATCTTTTTCAATCTTTTCAAAGAGGTCAAGACCGCCGATTTCGTATTCTTTCCGGTATTTATTACCCCGATAAATGCCGCAGGTCCGCCAAGGTTGAGTTGCTTTTTCAATTTGAGAGCCTGACAGGCCAGTATTCTAAGCAAAATCCATTTCATACAATTCACGTAAAACAGGAGAGAAAAAATCCCTCGGACCCGATCGGGAAAGGACCAAAGTTCCCGTGGTATTCGAATATCGGGGATCTCCTCTTCGACCGCAAGTTTTGCGGCGACCGGAAACAAATAGGGAATCATATGAACATGGATGTGTCCGTCGATGGCCTGTACTTTCCTGCCGCTACATATCTCTTTCGTCCGATGAATCTGCTCGCGCCATTCATTCTCAATTTCTCCAAGGAGTCGTCTCCGAGTAAAGGCCCTGCAAAAAAACAGCTTCAATAAGAGACCCAAAAAACCATACTTGAAATATCCGTTACGATCGACAAGCCCTGAAACCGCCTCCGATGGAAGGAGGCTCCTCCCGTCCGAAATGTTGAGATGAACCGATATCCTGGCCTCCAGGTCGGGGTGTTCATTCAAGTTTCCGGGAATAGACTCTACGCCGGTACCATTGGCAATTATACTAAAGCCTGTAATTATCTTTTCCCTCCAGGCATCGAGTATCTTGTGGCTTATCTCCGGTGTTGCACCCAGATCATCGGTATGAAAAATTAATTCCAACTTCCTCTCTTCTCATCACCAAAGCGACAATGCATACTGGTGCCATATGGGATCAGACCTGCACTTTCGATAATCACCAGTAGTCCTAGCTCTAAAAGAATATATCCGGCTCCTTTTCTCGACATCGTTTCAATGCCTCCACAACCCGGTCGACGCCTGAGTGGGTCATACCATACCAGTTTGGAAGAGCGATGATCCTTTTAGCATGGGTAACGGCGTTTGGAAATCGACCTTTATGCCCCTCATATCCGGGCAGTTCAGAACAGGAGTAGGGAAATGGTATTTTTACCTGAATGCCATATTTTCTCAAGGCCGACATCACTCTCCCTTGATCACTTACCATCAATGGGAACTGGGCATAAGTAGGAGAAGCTATCGATGAGAAGAGAGGGAATCCAGCCTCCTTTAGCTGCTTGTCATATCTGTATGCGATCTCTCGCTTGTGTTCGATGATCCGATCGTAGTTCTCAAGCTGAAGCAACCCCAGCCTGGCCTGCAGTTTTGTGGGCATTTCATCCACGTTATCGGGCAAAAATGGCCCGTCATCGACGGGGACTTCTCCACCCAGGCGATCCAACAAGCTGGTTGTATTCTCTACAAAATCTACAAAGGTTAAAAATGGTTCACGGAGTGCCCAGTAAGTCGCAATTCCCAGGATAAACCTCTCTACACCCTTGAAAAAGCCCGTGGGTTCGAAGACTCTTTGTCGATAGGACTCGACCTCCTTGTAAATTGCTTCATCGCGGAGAAGAAGCATCCCTCCTTCAATAGATGACAGCATTTTACCCATCCCAAAACCTACGAAAGCCCCGTCCGAATCACTGGTCTGCAATCCGTCTTCGTCCTCGACACCGAAGGCTTGCGCCAGATCATACAACACAAACGCCTGTGGAGCTTTTTGTGCAATTACCTCTTCATAACCTCTTCTATCGATTGGAAATCCGTATAGCGGGGTGGGGATTATCATCCTGGTCGAATTGCTCAATGCGGAGGAGAGACTCTTAGCCGATACATTGAAATGATCCGGTTCGCTATCGACAAATCTGACCCTATTCCCGGACAAAACTACGGCATTTGGTACTACCACACATATGTAGGCCGGTAAGACGACCTCTTCATTATCCCACTCCATCGCCTGAAGCAATGTGTAGAGGGCACTTCTTCCGTACGGGAAAAACAGTCCAAATGAAAATCCAAACTTCTCTGCACATTTCAGCTCAAAGCGAACAACAGAGTTATTTGAGCGTGAAATCGATGCACTCAATAATTCTTTCATGGAAAAAGGAGGTCTCACTCGTGGAATCATCTTAATCTTTACCGTGGGATTGAATAACGCGCTCGTTCAGGACCTTTTTTGATCGACTTTAAGGTAACAATTGAATCGAACCAGGGCCAATTATTCTCATACATCATTCGGATTGATCGCGCCATAATCTAATAACAACAAACGAGATAAGCTCATTCCATGCCTCTCGACCGATAAGGTTGTTCAAGAGAAGAGTATATCATAAAGCCAGGGCTTTAGCAAGTTGCAAGGAGGTCTATATCGGGAAAGATACTCGCGGGTATTAATCTACTTTGTCTGGCTCTTTCAGCCATCATGAAGCCTATCGAAGGCAACTGTTGCTTTCGTAACGTACTTACCGCTGGATTGGATTATTTCAACCTCACGGGGAGGGAAATTGGGGCCCGCTGATGGATTCGAACCACCGACCCTCTGCA
>CAYTWO010000109.1:1290-5708 GCA_964442125.1 uncultured Gemmatimonadota bacterium | reverse complement strand
GGCATACCCAGAGGGTATGTCGAGGCTTTTTGAAAAGAGGTAGCGCGCAAGAGATGCGTGCAGTTCGAGTGAGAGAATCGCTCAACTTAGGTTGCAGATATCCGAGTCGATCTGCAGACCGAGAGAGGGCGGGGACTGTCTTTTCCAACAATGAATCTCCTACCGCACCTCTCCCCAGTCCAGGACCTCACCGGCTTCCTGTTTCGATATCGCCCTCACCCGGTTACCCCCCTCCCCTTTAGAAAGATACATCGCGCGATCAGCCTGATGGAGCAACCTTGCAACATTGGGTGTGTCGGTAGGGTAAGTAGCCACACCTATGCTTACAGAAAGAAACCCGGTCGCCTCAAATGGTTTGCTGGTGACAGATTTTCTGAACCTGTCAGCCACCTTCATGGCAATGTCGATATCCGTGTCAGCGAGTAGCCATATGAACTCATCACCGCCATATCTGGCGACTATGTCTTTTTCTCTCGAGTTGACCCTCAGCTTCTCGGCTATAAAGCGAATCGCCTCGTCTCCCACGGTGTGGCCATAATAATCGTTGATCCATTTGAAGTTATCTATATCGATCATGAGGATGGAAATCGGGTCTTCCCCCACCTTTGCTTTACGGGCAATAATCCTGAACTGCTCCTGAAAGTACCTGTGATTGAACATCTCGGTCAGACCGTCCGTGATTGCCTGACGCTTGATCTCCTGGAACAGCTGGGCATTTTTCAAGGCGTTAGCCGACGCGTTCGCCACAACCTGGCAGAACTTGACCTCCCAGTCGCCAAATCCCTTCTTTGAACTGGCCGCCCTGAGGAGGAGAGTGCCGAACATCTCATCTCCATGCGCCATCGGAACGACGAGGAGAGAATTAAAACCCGCCTGCTGAATTTTATTCCCCACATCACTGACCAGAGGATCTTCCAGCGCGTCATCGATCACGACTATCTCTCCGGTTTCTATCGATTTTTTCACCTCTGGATACTTCATGAGATCGATCTCAAACCGGTCAATCTCAGGGTTATCCTGAGATGCCATAACATATCCCAACCGCGTATCTCCACCTTTGATGAAAAGGACCGAACATCGGTCAATATCGAGAATATTCTCGACCTTCTGAACCAGGAGATTCAAGACCTTTTTCGTGTCGAGCGTTGACGCGACAAGGCGAGTTATATCGATCAAGGCCTCGAGTTCCCGATTCTCTTTCTCGAGCTTCTTGACCCGCCCCCTTCTTCCCCTCTCCAGGTCCATGATATAGCCATAGAAGAGAGAGAAGAGGAGGATGAAAGGAATTCGGATCATGATGGCTGATTCACTTATCAACGCCCCTGGACTCGTCACTATCAGTAAAGCGGTATAAGAGCCGGTAACAAATAGAGAGTTGAAAATTACCCGCCTGAGATCCCTCCCCAGGGAAGCCAGGAGGATCACCAGGAAATAGACGATATAAAAATCGGAACTGGCACTTCCACTCATGTAAATACCAAGAGAAACTGCAATCGTGTCCAGAACCATGAGGAACGAGCTTATAAACCTCTTATCGAAAAACCTCGCCGGGAAAAAGGAAAGGACAATGTTGGAAATGATCAGGAAAAATACGAGGAGGCATTCTTTGGTCAGAATTTCGGGAAATGGAACCCCGAAAACGATCATGTAAGAGATGGTGATGACTAGGAACCATCTCAGGGTGAGAACTGTCTTCTTTCGGGGCCAGGTGCTTACATCCATACTCTCGATCTCTTCGGAAAAAGGAGACTTATATGACAACTATGCTCTTAAAGTTATACGAAAAACGAGCAAATTATATGCCATCACGAGGGGTCACCTTTAGTCCTGAAGAAATTTTTCGAAGAGTATAGTCTGTCTATTGTTCAGATCAACCTCCTGCCCCCGGATGAAGAGACGTTCCAACCTGGTCAACGGCTCAAAGGGATCGCCACTGAAGACGGCTATGTTGGCCTGTTTCCCTCTTTCCAGGCTTCCCAGTCTATCGGACACACCGAATATTTGTGCCGGATAAAGGGTTATGGCCTTCAGGGCTTCGTTCCTTGGAAGACCGTAGGCCACTGCCAGGCCGGCATGATAGGGAAGAATTCGGACATTGTGATCATTCGCCGTCTGCAGGGCGATCTTCACACCCGCGGCGTTGAGGATGGCCGCGTTTTCATAAATCGCCCCGAGTTTTTCCATTGAACTCGGCTGGGTCGTCACCGGCCCCAGGAGAACCGGTACATTCCTCCGAGCGAGCTCATCGGCTATCTTGTAACCTTCTGTAGCATGATTGAGGATCAATCGGACACCGAATTCATCGGCTATTCTCAGCGCCGTCTCGATATCGTCGAGGCGATGGGCACGGATGATCAGAGGGACCTCCCCCTTGATCACGGGGATCAGGGCTTCCTTTTTGAGATCCCTGGAAGGCGGACCATACTCGAGCCACCTCCCGCTCTTGCCGTCACTTTTGCTCTTTTCGTAATCCTCCCACTTCCTCATGTAGTTCTCTGTCTCCACGAGGGAGTTCCGAAGGACGGCCGCGATTCCCATCCGGGTCTGCGGGCTCTTGTTTTCACTCCCATAACGGCTTTTTGGAGGCTCTCCCAGGTTTACGTGAATACCGACAGGGGATTTGACGATCATCTGATCCACCCGGTACCCGAAAAGATCGATCAGTGCGCTTTGACCCGAAATCACGTTACCCTCCCCTGGGGCGCACAAGACTGTCGTGATCCCGGTCGACCTGGCGACAGGGATCAGCTCGCTGTAAGGATTGATCGCATCGATCACTCTCATCTGAGGTGTCGAAGGATCGACGCCCTCGAGGATATCCTTGGTCGCCTCGACCATGCCTATCTCAACGAGTCCAAGGTGGGTAAATGAATCGATCATACCGGGCATCACTACCTTTCCAGTTACCTCAATGATCTCAGCACCAGGCGGAGCATCCTCTCCCTCCAGCACTGCCAGGATTTTATCCCCATATATGACCACCGTGCCCTTCTCGATGACTCCACCCGATATTGTCAGAACCCGGCCCCCAACCAGAGCGGTCGTTTCTTCCCCCTTCAGGGTTGCACCTGACAGAACCGTAAGGTTCAATAGTATCACGGCATATCTCAATAGCGATCGGATCGCGTTCCGTTTCATCATTGCCATTAACCAATCCCCCTGACTACTGTAAATTGTTACCTTTCATAGACGATGACTCCATCGATTACGGTCGCATCGACCAGAGAATAGATGCTGAATGGATGACCGGAGAAGATGGCGAGATCTCCATCCTTCCCCTCCTCGATGCTTCCAATCCTGTCATCGAGTCCGAGAATCCAGGCCGGATTTATAGTAATACTCCGGAACGCCTCTTCCTCCGATTGTCCGTACCTGACGGTCTTTGCCGCCTCATGGTACAGCCGCTGGATGAGGTCCCCGCTATCGGAATGCACGGCCACACGAACTCCTTTTCGGCTCATCAGGTAAGCATTGTGCGGGATCGCGTCCCATGCCTCCATCTTGAATCCCCACCAGTCCGAAAATGTCGCTACACCTATATTGTGGTCGGCGATCTCATCTGCCACCTTGTATCCCTCGAGACAGTGCTGAAACGACGCTATCCTGAAGCCGAACTCATCGGCGATCTTTATCAGGTTCACGATCCCATCGGCCCGGTAGCAGTGGATGTGAACACGAAATTTCCCCTCGAGGACATCGGTCAATGCTTCCAACTTCAGGTCCCTCTTTGGAATTTTGACGCCGTTTTTATGCTTTCTCGCCTCATATTGCTCCCACTTCGCCATGTAATTCCGGGCATCCACAAACGACCTTCGAAGTCCATAAGCATTCCCCATCCGTGTCGATGGCATTTCATTCCGGCTCCCATAGACACGCTTGGGGTTCTCTCCGAATGCCATCTTCATCCCCGGGGGTGCTCCTTCGAACAGTAATTCACTTATGCTGTATGTCGGTCTCAGCTTTATGACCGCAGTCTGCCCTCCTATCAGGTTCGCGCTACCGGGAAGTATTTGAACCGTCGTTACACCTCCCGCCCTGGCCCGCTCAAATGCAGGATCCTGGACATTTATCGCGTCGACGGCCCTCACCTGAGGTGTAATGCTTTCGGTCGCCTCGTTTCCGTCGGAATTGGCCTCGACTCCCGGCCACGAATAGACACCCATGTGGGAGTGCGAATCGACGATACCGGGCATGACGTACTTGTTCGTTGCGTCGTAGACCCTCGTGCCCTTCGGCGCCCTTACGTGTTTCCCCACCTTTCGGATCAGGCCATCTCTTATCAGCACCGATCCATCCTCAACTATCTCTCCACTGACCGTGATGATAGTTCCACCTTTGACCAGGAGATCTCCCTTCTCCCATTCAGCGTTCAGTGATCTCAACATCAACAGAAATACACAGAGAAAGAGAGTCACAAA
>CAYTWO010000109.1:0-1190 GCA_964442125.1 uncultured Gemmatimonadota bacterium | reverse complement strand
ACGCTTCAAGAAGCCACCGAATTTCGATCGTAGAGGAAGAATATACGAAACATAAAAAAACTTGACACAGATAATAAACACCAGTAATATTACCGGCGAACTGGTACGTGACCATTTCAAGAAGGTCCGGATACCATCCCCAAACTACAAACAGGAGGAACCCGCATGAGAAGGCTGTCCGTCGGTTTTGCACTCACCGCAATGATCTTTTGTCTGTCTTTTAACGCTAATGCCCAGGTAGGGATCTATTCCTCGGCGAAGGTCCTGGAGAAGGAATCGATGCGTGTCGGAGCCGAACTGGTCGTGGGTTCAATCGGTTTTCTCGGTCACATACGATATGGGGCAGGCGATCAGTTCGATATAGGGGTGAAGACGGGAATCGTTCGTGGTGGTGGTCATTCGCGCTTCTATGTCGGTTTCGACGGTCGTTATCCCTTCATGAGCGAAGCGGATGGGGATAACGTGGACGTCAACTTCGTCGGCCTTTTTACACTGTCGACTGGACAGAGTATAACGCAGTGGATCGTAGGCGTGGGACCACAGCTTGGCGTGACCGTCCCCCTCAGTAATTCCGACATGACATTCGCCCCTTACGCCGGGGTTCTACTCGGTGCCGCGCGTACAGGAGTCAGTCTCAGCGACGAACAGAAACAGCAACTCGAGCAAGCGGGTTTGGAGGCGGATACGAGCGACACGAGTTTCGGTGCACTCGTCCCGATCGGTACCGAGATCCAGATCAACGAGGAATTCGGTTTCTTTGGCGAAGTCGACATCGACATCGACGGCGGAACCACTGCCTGGGGATCGTTCGGGATCAACTACAATTTCCGTTAGAACTGTTCCCGGAAGCGCTGAACAAGATAATCATTTTTCTCCGGTATGATCTCGCTATCAAAGGGGAGATCCGTCCGCGTTTGCCTCATCGGGCGAATGATGAATTCAACGATGAAGAGCGGTAAACAGAGCATCGTCCAGGACAGGAGAGATGAACGATGCCATCCGGTTGCTTCCGGACTCTACCGCTATCTGTTGAAGACAAAAGATCAAACGTACACTCGGAAGATGGTCATTCGAAAATAGTACGTTCTACAAAACCCTGAAAACCATTCCACCTGTGGCCCTTGCCTTCAATCCTCCGAATTATTATCTATACTCCCGGTCCAATAAAGTCAATCCAGGACAAGATTGAT
>CAYTWO010000108.1:0-5719 GCA_964442125.1 uncultured Gemmatimonadota bacterium | reverse complement strand
GAGAGGGAGGTCATTCCGGCTTGTCCGGCCCTCAGTCATTCCGGCTTGTCCGGAATCGGTTCGAGGAGTTCGTCGATCCGGTAAATGGATTCTACCGGAAGACCTTCCTCTTTCAACTTCTCCATGCCACCCATCATTCGATCCACGATCAGAAAGAGATAGACTACTTCTCCTCCCTCCTCCCGAATGGTTTTGACGGCTTCCAGTGCGGACCCCCCTGTACTGACGACATCTTCAACGACCACAACGCGGTCACCCGGTTTGAAGTTACCCTCTATTCGTCTCTTTGCACCGTGACCTTTTTGTGATTTCCGGACTACGATCGCCTGAATGGGTTCCCCCGCTTCAAAACTCCTCATCGAGACGGCCATTGAGATAGGATCTGCTCCCATCGTCATCCCACCAATGACATCGGGTCTCAGATCGAGGGATCTGATCCTGTCGAATATTATCCTCCCTATCAGGGTTGCTCCGCATGGGTCGAGGGTGGTCAACCTGGCATCGATGTAATAGTTACTCTTCTGGCCGGAGGTAAGCGTGAAATCCCCGAATATTATCGAGTTTTTGAGCAGGAGATCTTTGAGGGTCTCCCTGTCATCCTTACCTTCGTTTGTTGTCATCTCATCGCTCCTTTCTACTTCCTCCTCGTTCATGAGCTCGATGCCGTTCATCGAGAGGATAGCCGCAGTCACCCCCATTCCGGGCGCCGTGTTTCCCTGAAATGTCCCGTTATAGATCGATCTTACCCCGCATGAGGGACTCCTCTCCTTGAGGATAGCCAGTCGGGCTCCTGATTTCCTTGCCATCTCCAGGACACCTCTGGCGCCAGTGACAAAATGATCTGTCAGGTCTTTCCCATCCTTATCGATTACCTGGCCTCTTCCCTCCAGCACATCTTTCCCCGTACACCCGTATAGCTCCGAGGCTGGACGTGGTCTTTCGAGACCGCCGAGGTTCTCGGGACAGACCGGGATGACTATAGAGTCTTCCAGGAAGTCAAGGACCTTTTGGGACAGTTTAGTCCCCCCGTCATAACGACACTCTATCCCAAGCAGGCATGCACTGACTAAGACGGGCGTATTGCCAGAGGGGGGGCACTTCTGTTCGGGACTTGTATTTGCCATGCCGGCCAGGCGCTTGTTTGGTTTTATTCGATCCATCCAGCCGAAACCCCGTTCGCGGTACAGCAGGTGATGGCTCCCGGAGTGGATCCAAACCGTCCTCTGTACGAATCGGAAACCTCGGTGATGACGTTGGTTGCACGATCAGGTTGGCAGAGGGTGAGAAGGTTTCCGCCAAAACCGGCCCCGATGAGTCGAGCCCCATACACTCCATCCTGATCCAGTGCAACGGAAAACAGGTGGTCAAGCTCCTCACAGCTTACTTCAAAGTCATCACGAAGGCTGATATGAGAAGACCTCAGCAGTTCTCCAAGCCGTGTCATATCTTTCGATCCGAGGGCTTCTCCCGCCAACCGAACCCTGTCTATTTCTGTAATGATATGTCGACACCGTCTGAATTTTGTCGGTTCCAGGAATGTTTCCAACCATGGTAAATCTTCCAGGGTAAGGTCCCTCAGAGCCCTGACTTCCGCACGCTCTGTTCTTATTTCATCTGTGGAAGAAAAACATTCAGATCGCCTGGTGTTATAATCTGATCGGATTAGTTCCCTCTTCACACCCGAATCGAACAGTACAAGCGTGAGGAGTTCCTCATCCAGATCGATATACTCGTAGCTCATATCCCGGCAATCGAGTAGTATCGCGTTCTTTTCCTTCCCCCTGGTCGAAACGAATTGATCCATGATGCCACACTTCATTCCGACGAACTCATTTTCAACCCTGTGGCAGGTCGTGATCATCTCCTCATCTGAGATATCAAGCCCGTTGAGGTGTCTCAGGGTACATAGGAACCCAACCTCGAGTGCGGCAGAACTTCCCAACCCCGCTCCTATCGGGAGATCGCCGCTTATAAGGAGGTCCAGCCCGCTCACGCGGTATCCCCTCCTGGACAGCTCTGCGAGTATCCCCGAGAGGTAGCGGAGCCAACCCTGAGCCATTTCGTCACCGGTCGTAACCATCGTGGCGGAGCATGACAATCCAGTCGAATAGACATTGAGCCGTTCATCTTCTCTCCTGTGAGATAGGAACATGGTCCTTCTGTCTATCGCAACCGGAAGTACTAACCCCTCGTTGTAATCAGTGGAACCTCCTATCAGGTTGACCCTGCCGGGGGCTTCGACCAGTAGTTCCGGACCCCGGTCGAAGGTCCTCTCGAATCGTACCACGTTCTGCCGAAGATCGTACTCCACACTGGATCCTAAATCGGAAGCTCGAGCAGTTTCAGTGGATTGAGCCTGGAACCCCTCAGGATGATCCCCCAGTGAAGGTGCGGCGCTGTCGATCTTCCTGTTGAACCGACGAGCCCAATTGGTTGTCCCCGATCGATAATCGTTCCGTCTTTGACAAGATAATCTGAGAGATGAAAGTACATAGAGTAAAAACCTTCCCCATGGTCCAGGACGAGGCTCTTACCGTTGAAATAAAAATTCCCGGAGAGGACCACCTGCCCGCGATTTGGTGCGTAAATCGTATCTCCAGCAGCGGCTCTCAGGTCAACTCCGGTATGCGGATTTCTCGGGAGATCGTTAATGAATCTTCGCAGGCCAAAGTCACTCGTAACCGTCATAACAGGCAATGGCTGGAGGAAACCTTCTCGCCAGAGCCTCTCCGGCGTTATGGTCTCCCATAAGGACTGAAATCTTTCCCTTTCCCGCCCAATACGCTCTAACCGTTCATGGGTATATTCTTTTTCTTCTATGTAAAGTTTCTGAACACTGAATTCCCTTTTCCCGATCCTGATTTGGGTTCTGAGGACCTCTATTTTTCCTTCCCGGGTCCGGACAATGACTGTCAAGGGTAACTTCTCTTCTTTACTCTCCAGGTCAACTCCGGCTATTGAAAACAGGTCATTTCTTTCCCCTCCGGTTTGAAAGATTAGTTCCTGATTCCCCAGGGTGCCTTCCGCAAAGGTACGGTCAACCGACGGTCCGGTGATCACCACTTTCACTATATCGCCGGGTGTTACATCCCGCGGATAATAGACAAGAGAAAATTCTCCAGGTGTGTCGCCGGGATTCCCGACTTTCTCCTCTCCCGGGAAGGTGTCGGCCCGCGCGGCCGTGAGTGACAATGTGGCTACTAAAAAGTAAAAGATAAATTTACCCTTTGAGTCCATTACCTGCTCCTGATGTGGTCTTATTCTCGAACTCCAGCCGCTGAACAAGCCGTCTTTGTTGAACCTGGATCTCAAAACGTTGTGTCCCCTGATCAAAGAACGTACGTCATGCCGTCATATGCCGCGATGACCTCCACACCGGTGTCCGCTTTTAACCTCGCTGCAAGTTTGTACGGTTTCGCACGCAACATGGTCATCCCAAAATGAGTCAGAATGGCGGTTTCCGGTCTGATCTCTCCAACGAGGGTCCTTGCGTTGTTGAAATTGAGGTGATCGATGTATGCGATCTTTTCATCGTTCGGGTCATTAAGGACTACGTTCAGGATCAGGATATCACCCTTATAGGCGTCTATCAACTCCGGGAAAAAGTGGGTGTCTACTATATGGCAGATCTGTCTACCACTCCAGTCGATGCGATATCCGTAAGTCTCGACCGAGTGTCTATGTTGTACAGGGAACTCGATCGATATTGCTTCAAAAGAATGGCTTACTCCCTCAGAGATCGTCCGTATGTCGAGGAGGTGTTCCCGTAGATAACGAAGGATAACAGGGTCACTCTCCAGCGCGTCGTGTGGAGCGAGGAGCGTTCCCTGGCGCCTTGTACCTCCTACTGTCATCGCCTCGATCATGATATTGGCATCGGAAACATGATCTATGTGCCTGTGAGAGAGCAGGATGCCGTCGAGGTTTGGGGGTTCCAACTTCGGCCTGCTGGAAAGAGCCTTCACGAGTGTCCCCGGTCCTGGATCCACAAGCAACTGGGACCCGTCAAGGGTGTACCATACTCCTCCAGAAGCGCGGAGCTGTCGGGTTACGACGTGTCTGGCACCCGCCGTGCCAAGAAATTTGATTCCATTCATCGATAAGTTTCAGCCTGATGGTTCATGACCTGGATACGGTTGGTGTTAATATAGTCCCTCAGAGGGGAACGGTCAAATTAACGGTAAAGGTCCGATTAATCCACGATTTGACAATTATTACTAATTTGGTTATATAAACAGCAACAAAGACTTTTTACTTAATTTGAGCGATTCTCTCACTCGAACTGCAAGGAGGTATCAGGTGAAGGTAAATTTCAGCCCTCAAGGACCCTGTAAATCCTTACTGATATGGATGTTTTTTTTATTGCCGGTTGTCTTTATTACTGGTTTTTCATCGCTGCATGGGAGCGGGATCGATGCGCCGATCAGGATCGAGCTTGTGGAGGAAAACCTGCCGAATCCTGTCGCTATGGCGTTTGATCCGACCGGCCGGCTCTTCTTCACGGACAAGACCGGGTCGGTCTGGCTGATCGTGAACGATAAAATGCTACCGGATCCTGTCATCACCCTGCCCACAGATGATTGTTTTGAACGGGGGATGCTGGGGATAACACTCGATCCCGATTTTGTCGGCAATCACTATGTCTATGTCTTCCACACGTTCGATTCAGGTTCCCCATGCGGTGACTCGGAGAACCGGGTCGTTCGTTTCGTGGAGCTCAATGGCGCAGGCAGGAATCCAACCGTCATCTACACCTTTCCTGCTGTGGGTGCGGGAAACCATAATGGCGGCAATCTCCATTTCGGACCTGATGAGAAGCTCTACGTTACCGTTGGGGACGATGCCCGCCCTTCGAATGGTCAGGACCTCAGCCGCCCGAATTCCAAAATGCATCGAATCAATTCGGATGGGACGGTGCCCGCGGACAATCCGTTTTTCGGTCAGCCCGGTGTCGAGTGGTCGATTTTTGCCTACGGCCTCAGGAACAGCTTTGACTTTGACTTCGATCCGGTTACCGGTGATCTTTTCGCCTCTGAGAACGGACCGTTGTGCGATGATGAAGTGAATCGGGTTCTACCGGGCAATAATTACGGGTGGAGGAGTGGTTACCCTTGCGATGATGACGATTCGACTTACAACGACATTCCCGCCCTTTGGCGCTGGACCCCACCCGTTGCTCCAACAGGGATAACGTTTTTCAGGGGGACATTCCCGCGCGCCCGTGGTAAGTGCTTTATGTGTGATTACAATACGGGCTCTCTCCACTACCTGGCGCTGAGCGAGGACAGGACGGAAATCCTGAATGACGTAGTTCTTCCCATTCCCGGCGGTTTAGAATGTCATAACGATATCGAGACCGGTCCCGATGGAAACCTATATTTCATGGAGGGTGGGGGATACACCAGTGGACGCATTTACCGAGTCGTATTTCCCTGATAATATCCTGCTCCACCGGTCGATTCAATCACCGTTATCACGGTCTTTGTCTGATATTTCCACTCAGTTGGCACGTACTTCGCTCACTTGATATTTTTATCTGTATATGTTATAATGATATACACTGGGCTGGTATATGCCGGCTGATTTTACCTGAGTTGAGATAGAAAACGCGAAATTGAGCGTTTCGTTTTTTTATGAGGGTTAGAAAATGGAAGTGAACATGCATAAACCGAAGGTTGTACTTTTTCATCCACAAAATCAAACGGGAAAATATCCTACA
>CAYTWO010000107.1:0-6230 GCA_964442125.1 uncultured Gemmatimonadota bacterium | reverse complement strand
GGACGGGTGGTTCTCAGCCATCAAACCGGGGTTCGATTCCCCGTACCGCTACCATCTCCCGCGACAGTTTGGGTGGCTCAAACCGTGATGACCGATCCGGATCGTGTAAGTGTCTTAATTATCTCGAGCATGTCGCTGATCCGCCCGACTACCAGTTTTTCCTTCAGTTCGAAGTAGTTTATGCAGGTCCCGCAGGCGATCAAGTCCATCCCTTCTTTCGAAAGTAGATCCAGCGCGTCCAGTACCTGGGAGTCTTCAGCCAACAACTTCACACCGGTATTGTAGAAGATGATCCGTTCGGGCTTGTTCTCCAGGATGCACATCTTCCGAAGGAAGGAGCCCATTAATTTTTGACCCAACTCTTCGGGGCCGGATCCCAGGCGTTCGCTGTTGATAACGATCGTTGAATCCATTGCCTTTTCTCCTCTTACTCTTTTATACATAGCGTCATAACTTTGCATCCCCGACCCACACTTCGTGTGGGTACCCCGGCTTCTCGGTTCGTCGTTGCGGCGTACGCAAAAGTACGCCTCACTCCTCGCCATCGTCGCGCCTTGGCCTGCTTTGTTCTGACGTTATGTATGCGCATCTACTTATGACGCCGTATTTAATAGCTCCTCCAGGGCTTCTTCGTAAACCTCTAAATCGTCAGAGGTGAAGAGTATGAACCTCACCTGATCCAGATCATCGTGGTTTTTTATGTACTCTATAACGGTCCGGAGGGCGACCCGCGAGGCTTCATCGATCGGATATCCATAGACACCCGTACTGATCGCGGGGAATGAGATGCCTTTTATGCCGTTCTCTGAGGCGATCTCGAGACTCCTCCTATAACAGCTCGCCAGGAGATCCTCTTCTCCCCGGTTGCCCCCCCTATAGATCGGACCGACCGTGTGGATCACGTATTTTGCTTTCAGGCTCCCTCCCGTCGTGATTTTGGCATCTCCCGTTTCGCATCCTCCCAGGGATCGGCATTCTTCAAGGATCTCTGATCCCCCGGCGCGATGAATTGCTCCATCGACGCCTCCTCCTCCGAGTAATGTCTGGTTTGCCGCGTTCACTATAGCCTCGGTATCTTCCATGGTGATGTCGCCATTTAAAAGCTGAAGTGTTGTTCGGTTGATCCTTGTCTCCATGTCTTCTCTCCCCTGAAGGGAACCAGAAAGGGGCTGGTTGGTAAAACAGACGGTCGTTACGACGACCGAGGAGCCAGGTTATTACGGATCTCTAAAATGTAGAGTTCGTATGGGTTTGTCAATCGTGCGTATCGGTTCACATTACCTCCGTGTAAATAGTTCTTGTAAAAATGGTGAAAATATATAGAATTGATAGTAAGGAGTATTTTAATGATTAGAAAAGGCTCGTCGGAAATTATTGTGGTAATGATCGTTCTTCTCATGTCCGGCTGCGGGTCCGATCGGGATGTCGGGAAGTTGGGAGACAGAAGTCGTGCCCTGTTCAGAATGGGAATGATCGATGAGGCGATGGAATTGATCCAGACGGCTCTGGAGATAGAACCCGAAAGGTTTGACCTGCTCGAAACATACTGGAAACTGAGGTTCAGGCAGGACGAGGGAGCAATTGAAAGACTCAGGGAATTGGAAAGTGACAATCCGACAAATCCGGTCTATCCGAGGTTGTTGAGTCTCCTTCTCGACGATTCGACAGAGCGTCTGGATAAGGCACGCCAGGCGATGAAACTGGATCCGGAGGAACCGGAGGTCTGCCTGGTTTTGAGCGATGTTTTTATTGATATGGGAATGACCGATTCAGCCGGGATATATTGTGAAAAGGCACTGGAACTGGACCCATCGATGGCAAATGCTTCCCTGTTCCTTGGCAGGCTGAGCTCGAGTAAAGGGGATCTGGAAGGAGCGGTGGGAATATACAGATCCCTCCTCGACCGTGGCGCTGGCTCAGAAGAATTCGACACTGCGGTCGACAGGCTATTCTCCCTGTACTGGGACAATGAGGATACGCCGGCGGCACTCGATATGGCCAGGACCGCCCTGGCTGACGTGAGGGATCCGTGGGTTCTCAGCCAATTAGCCGGTACGATCGCGGAAGAAAAAATCGAAATGGAACTCACAAAGAACCTCGCTATGAAAGCGATCGAGGGGATGAATACCGAATGGATCGAATTTGTCTATCCAGAGATAGACGCGAGCTGGGCGGCAAGTACCTCTCGTCGCTACAGGGGATATATGTATGACACCCTCGGTTTCGTCTATTCTCAGGCCGGAGAGACCCAAAAGGCCATTGACGCCTATGAAGAAGCCATTACCCTCATTCCCTATATCGATTCAGAGATCCTGATAAAGCTGGCTTCCGCATACGAAGACCTGGGGATGCACGATGAGGCTATTGAATCTCTCCTCGATATCCTTGCGGTTTCGATGAACGATGAGGCGATGTCTCAACTCGAAACGATATATATCGAAAAGCATGGTGATACAACCGGCGTCCATGCACTCGTGACCGGCAAACGGGGTGAGGTAACAGAGCCAGCCACAGACTTCGAGATGGTCGGCATGAATGGAGACATGGTCTCACTGTCCGATTTCAAGGGGAAGGTCGTTCTCCTCAATTTCTGGTTCCCAACCTGACAATACTGCCGTAAGGAGTTTCCTTACATCGAGGAATTATATAAGAAGTACGAGGATCAATCCTTTTCGGTCGTAGCTGTGGAGAGTAAGGAGGACTACACGGGAGCGAAGAAATTGATCGAAGAGTCCGGGTATTCTTTTACGGTCCTTTTCGATACCGAGGGAGTCCACAAGAAGGACTATGGGGTTTTCGCCTTCCCGACATCGTTCATCCTGGATAAAGAGGGGAATATCGTCTTCAAACACATCGGTTTTTATCCCGGCATGGAAGTCATCATGGAGAACGAGATACTGGAACTTCTGAATCGCCAGGATAAACGGGAACCAGCAACATAAAGGTGGCCGGATCGGGATTGAAAGAAAAAAACCATCTCCATGAAGAAACCGTGAGACCTAACGCGAAATCCTGATAAGGGGACTGATGATTCGACCGGCTCGTTTTTCCACCTATCTTGGAATTCTTGTTTTTATTCTTCAGGCTTATTCCCCGCCTGCTCTCCACCCTTATGAAGTACTCTCCCCGGGGGAGGGAGAGATCATCATCTATCCCGGGATGATTGAAGGAAATTTCCTGCTGTCCGGTGTGATCAGGAAATCTCTCTCAACCTGCATTGATATTGGTGGATCCGCTATCGCTGTGCCCGACTATGACTCGAGGAGCGAACTCTTCTTTACTTCAGAGATGCGTTATGGTCTGTGGTTCTGCTGCATCCCCGATTATTATGTCGACTATCTCTACCTTTCTGGTGGCGCTGGTTCATACTCCCAGATGGGAAAGGCGGAGAGGGAAAACGCCTTTGTCCTGACCTACGGCTCAGGCCTCCGATTCAATCTGTTCGGGAAATTCATTATCGGGGTAGAGCTGAAAGCATTCTCTATTTTCAAGGATGAAGGAAGAAGGGACAGGATCGCTTTTCTCCTGGGGGGTGGGCTGCCGCTTTAATGAACAGTCAATAGTGAGTAGTAAATAGTGGGAGGCTTTGATCCTTTTCACTCAAAAGATCTTGATGTTGATGTAGCGAGCCGGATTCCGCTTGATGTCATCGACAAGACTCCGTGTGCTCTCGGAGAGCAGTTTCAATTCCTCGTACAGGGCCTCGTCCGCGAGGAGTTTCCCGGCCGTTCCCTCCCCGCTCTCTACCTTCTGCAGAAGCGAATCGAAACGCTCGGTCAAGCCGGTCAGGTTGTCGTAGAGCGATGGATCATAGATCAACTTGCCCAGTGTACCTTCCTGTGTTCGAATGTGATTGGCCAGGGTATCAGAGGACCAGAGCAACCGGCTCATTCCCGTGTAAAGTTTTTCATCGTTGAGTAGTCGCGCCAGGGTTCCTTCTCCGTTCTGGATCTTGTCAATGAGACCGCGCGTATCCCTGATCAGTGTCTGGGTCTCCTCGATAAGATCTGGTTTGTTGACAAGAAGGCCCAGAGTACCGGTCCCGCTGTTGATCTTCCTGGTAATATCCCTAGCGTTTTCCAGGGTGATGACAAGGTCGTC
Organism: uncultured Gemmatimonadota bacterium; assembly: GCA_964442125.1. Taxonomy (GTDB): domain Bacteria; phylum Gemmatimonadota; class CAZMKB01; order CAZMKB01; family CAZNLH01; genus CAYTWO01. Next base: position 2,129 of record CAYTWO010000107.1, on the reverse strand, counting down.
TATGGCCGAAGAGGCATCAGAAATCAATTCCTCGAAATCGACGGGATTTGCGCCTTGCAGCATCCCACCCTCCGGGATCGCAGGCTCGGAGGCAGATCCCTGGGTGATCGCGACATATTTGTCCCCCAGGAGACCGAGTGTTCCGATCCGTGCAACGGAGTCCTTCCTGATCCGTTGTTGAACCTGCATATCTATCTCGAGAACGACCTCGATTTCTTTCAGATTCACCTTATCACGGAACCTTATATCCTTGACTGAACCGACACTGACTCCTGATAGCCATACGGGCGCCCCAGTCTGGAGTCCGTTGATTCTTTCCATGTACACCTTCAAGGAGTAAGTCTCCGCGAAAATCCCCTGTTGCCTCCCGATATAAAGGATGGTTACAGCCAGGAGGACGAATGACGTGATGACAAGGATACCAACCCTTAACTCCGACCACGAAATATACTTTGCTCGCCGCATACGACCTCCTCATGAGAGATAATCTATTATCCAGGGATCCTTTGAACGTTTGAGTTCGTTTACAGAACCGTCGAAGATAATAACGCCTTCGCGTATCATGCAGATATGCTCGGTAACGGTGAACGCGCTTTCGAGTTCATGGGTTACGACGATCGATGTCGCTCCTTCCTCATGCAACCTGTTGATGAGCTCGTTTATTGATCTGGCTGTCAATGGATCCAATCCCGTTGTTGGTTCGTCGTAAAGGAGTATGTCCGGCTCACTGGTGATGGCTCGTGCTATGGCGACCCGCTTTTTCATGCCCCCACTTAGATCCGCAGGCATCATATCGAAAGCATCCTCTAGATCCACGTAACGCAGCTTTCCCAGTACGATATCCTCGATCTCATCGTCATTTAGATCTCCCTCCTCGTAGAGTCGGAATCCGACGTTTTCCCCCACGGTCAGCGAATCGAATAAAGCTCCTCCCTGGAATACCATTCCCATCTTTTTTCGTATCGAAATGAGTTGATCCTCACTCATCCCGATCAATTCCTCACCATCGACGACAACAGAACCACTGCTGGGCTTGAGGAGTCCGAGCAGGATCTTGAGTGTTACGCTCTTCCCACAGCCGCTGGGGCCAAGGATGACGAGCGTCTCACCACTCCCGACATGGAGATCGAGACCTCTCAAGACCTGATTCTCCTCGAACGCGATTTCCACACCGGTAATATCGATCATCACTCAGAGTATAGTAAGAAATAATTTAGTCAGGAAAAAATCAACAACAAGAACCAGTATCGAGGCGCTTACTACCGCCTGTGTGGTTGAGCGCCCCACGCCTTCTGTCCCGCCTGTGGTTGAGAGGCCGAAATGGCACCCAACCATGGTGACTATGAATCCAAAGAAAATAGGCTTCCCGAGTCCGGTGAATAGATCCTCGAACATGATCGCGTCCATCGCTGTTGTCCAGTAAAAAGTCGAGGACTGACCCAGGAACAAGGCGGACACCAGGTAACCACCGAATAGGCCGAATGCATCCGCGATGATAGCGAGAATCGGTGCCACGACGATACCCGCAAGCATTCGGGGTATGACCAGCTTTCGGACCGGGTCGATACCCATTGCCCTCAAGGCACTGATTTGCTCACTGACCTCCATGGAACCCAGCTCGGCGGCAATCCCGGAACCTACCCTTCCAGAAAGCATCAACGCGGAAAGGACCGGTCCAAGCTCACGGACCATTGTCACGGCGACCAGTCTTCCCACATACATTTTTGCACCGAAAGCCTCCAGCTCGTGCGCGGATTGCAGGGCAAGAACCATCCCTGTAAATAGCCCGGTCAGAATGATAATGGTCAATGATCCCACGCCTATCGTGTCCATCTGGATAAAAGTATCCCTGATGTAGAATGGCGGCTTAACCAGGTTAATTACGGATCGTGACGATAGGATGAAAAAGTCCTGGACACCGCAGACATAGCTTTTCAGAGTTATGTTCGTTCGGGTGAGTGGAGATTTCATGAATAGTAATCTATCACCAGGAAAAATCTAAGGCAAGGATAATTCTGTAAGGCTTTAACTTCTTGACAACCCAGGTTGTTTTTCTTAATTTAGTCCATTATGGGCGGGAATAGCTCAGTGGTAGAGCGCCACCTTGCCAAGGTGGATGTCGCGGGTTC
>CAYTWO010000106.1:0-7335 GCA_964442125.1 uncultured Gemmatimonadota bacterium | reverse complement strand
TTGACACCTTTCCCACACTTTACTATTATTTACCCACTCAATCATCATTTCGGTATGGATATCCGGTGTCACTCAATGTGGCTCGGGGATATGCAAAAAAGCGATGGAGCCCGACCAGGATAGACGTGAAGGGTAGAAACATAAAGGCAATCGTCGCGTATGACGGAACGGACTTTTTCGGCTGGCAGACCCAGCCTGCCCTCAGGACGATCCAGGGAGTTTTGGAAGAGAAATTATCGTGGCTGCTGGGTGAGGGTACTCGCCTATATGCAGCGGGCAGAACGGATAAGGGCGTCCACGCTTTTGGGCAGGTGATCAATTTCTACACGAAATGTGCCATACCGGTCGAAAACCTCAGGCTTGCCTTGAATCTGTCACTTCCAAGAGATATATTTATCAAGAAAGTCACAGAAGTTTCTCTTGAATTCCATGCACGTTACTCTGCCAGGAGCAGGACGTATCAATATCGCCTGGGATCGGGGGGTCAATCCAGATCACCATTCGTGAGTCGTTATTGCTGGTATCCGGATAAATCACTGGACGATGGAGCCATCGAGCAGGCAATCCAGGTCCTTCCGGGAATTCATGATTTCTCCGCCCTTGCCAAACGGAGCGATCTGGGTGATAATACAGTATGTGAGATTCAGGAGACAAAGTGGGAAAGGAAACCTCCTGGATATTCCTTCCAGGTGACTGCAAACAGGTTCCTCCCCCAGATGGTTAGAAGGATCTTAGCGACACTGATCGATGTTGGCTCAATGAAGTGTAAACCTTCGCTGTTAGGCAACATCTTGAATGGAGGAAGGGATAGCTGGCCTCAGCCATGGGTAGCCCCTCCTCAGGGGCTTTTTCTGCGGAGCGTCGGTTACTGATCTCATGACATATAAAACGGTTTTGAACGCCTTTTCCCTGATTTCCCTTCTCTTCATGGTGACTTGCACGCCACTATTCGCTCAGGAGAGGCTGACACTGAGGGATGGCACGATAATAGGCGGCGAACTGTTGCGAATGAGCGGAGATACCCTGTTTTTCAGGACCTCCTTCAGTGACGAGTTACCCATCGGGCGGGACAAGATCCGATCGATCGAATTCGACGTGGAGGCGGATTCTGAGACAAGTTCATTACGCGGTACGGGGGAGCCTTCCGGAACCGGTAAATTAGCGGTCGTGATCACGGGTCACGATCTGACGACATCGATCCGGTTCAGGAAGGGGAACGAAAAGGAGAAAGCGGTCGAGGCTAACAAGATTATTTTCAGAATCTCGGTCGATGGTGAAGTTGTCCACGAGCAGATAGACGAAGAGATCGAAACGGAGACCCGGAGTGAGGGCTGGACGATATTAAAGAACAAGTTTCACTACGAACGGTATGAGATACCTCTGCCGGCGGGAGAGTACCAAGTCGTCATCTATGTGGGGAATGATCTGTCGAACGAATATCGACAAAGATTCCCCTCCGGTTCGGTCGGTCTCTCTAAGACAAGAGAAAAGGTGAGGCTTTTCGATGATCGAGTGACAACCCTCGTATTGAAATCAAAACAACCGTTCTTGAGCCTGGGAAATTACGACCTGGAGTGGGTTGAATGAGAACCCACCTTCGAAAGACATGGTCAGAAAGGTAGAACAATGCTCTTCTTCATCGATACCGCTAATTTAGACGAAATCCGGGAAGCCAACTCTCTCGGGCTGGTTGACGGCGTGACAACGAATCCATCCCTCCTGGCGAAAGAGAAAGGCGATCCCATGGAGGTCCTCAAGGAAATCTGCCGGGAGGTAAACGGATCGGTCAGCGCGGAGGTCATGGGCGTGAAGTGCGATGAAATGGTCGATGAGGCGAGAACACTGGCAGAGATCGCGGACAACATCACGATTAAGATACCGGTTGGTGAAGAAGGGATGAAGGCGGTCAAGAAACTGAGTGAGGAGGGCATCAAGACCAATGTCACACTGATCTTTTCCTCCCTCCAGGCGGTACTCGCGGCAAAGGCGGGAGCGACTTACGTCAGCCCCTTTATCGGCAGACTCGACGACATCGGTCACGAGGGGATGGAAATCGTGCGGGAGATATGCACGATGTTCGCCAACTACAGTTTCTCGACCAAGGTCATCGTCGCCAGCATACGACATCCACTGCATGTCGTCGATGCGGCGCTCACCGGGGCGGACATCGCGACCATCCCGTTCAATGTGATCAAAAAGCTCCTTCACCATCCTCTGACAGATATAGGCCTCGAGCGTTTTCTCAGCGATTGGAGAAGATCCGAAGGGGGGAGAAATCCTTGAGCAACAACTCCGGAAGCATAGAGAGCCCGTTATCGTTGTTCCTGCTGTCTCTCTTCAGCCTCTTCATAGGCGGATTGATCACATGGTACTTTTTTGCCGTTGACATTCCCGGTCTTCAGAAGGGACAACCCGATCTCTACAGCGCGGAGACCGCTTCACAGGCTGCAGAGGTAGGTCTCGAAGAGACGACCAATGGAGATAACGAGCAATCTCAAACCACCAGTCAGGTCGAAGGCTCAATCGAGAGGTCTCGCAGGAACGCTATCGTAATGGCGGCCGAAGGCGTGGGACCCTCGGTAGTCAGCATCAATGTCCTTCAGACACAGGTAGTCCGGTCCGGCAATCCATTGTTTTTCGATGATTTCTGGAACGACTTCTTCTTTCCCCGGAACTTCAAAAGGGAAATCCAGAGCCTCGGCTCGGGGTTTATTATCTCGAGCGAAGGCTATATTGTCACGAACGAGCACGTGGTCAGGGGCGCAGAGGAAATCACGGTTATTCTCGAGGACGGACGCGAGTTCATGGCCACTACCATCGGCACAGACAGGCTGTCCGACCTCGCCGTGCTGAAGATAAACGCCGAGAATCTTCCAGTCTCATCCCTGGGTACCTCACAGAAACTCATGATAGGAGAGTGGGCGATTGCAATAGGTAACCCATTCGGTTATCTTCTGGACGACACCCAGCCCACGGTAACGGTTGGAGTCGTCAGCGCTGTCAAGAGAGACATCAAGGTAGCCAGTGAGGAAGGATCCATATTTGCCAATATGATACAAACCGATGCCTCGATAAACCCGGGGAACAGTGGCGGCCCGCTGGTCAACTCGCGGGGCGAAGTGATAGGTGTAAACACCTTCATTTTCACGAAGAGCGGGGGTTCGCTCGGTATGGGATTCGCGATCCCTATAGATCGCGCCAAGAGGGTTTACAACGATATCATCCAGCACAACAAGGTCCTGAGACCATGGGTCGGGATACATCCCCAGGACCTCACCCTGTCACTTCGCAAGGGTCTCAATATCGAGAACGGAAACAGCAACGTCGGTATAATCGTCGCTGATGTCGATGAAGGGAGCCCTGCCTCCCAGGCCGGAATCAGCCGTGGCGACGTGATAACAACGATAAACAACGAGCCGATTCGCTCGGCTCATGATTGGGATGGGATCCTCCTGGATATACTGGTTGAAGACGGCATATCGCTCGAGGTCTACCGGGATGGCACGTTTTCAGATGTCCAATTTGCAACTGTCCCCCTCCCTACCGATACAGTCGACAAGATCGCCGTCGACTTCGGCATCGTCATCGCCGATGTGACGAGCGCCGTCAAGAGCCAGCTGGGATTGAGAAGCGGATCCGGAGCATTGATCCTCGAGGTAAAGGATCCACGGCTGTCGAGCGATAGCGGACTCGAGCCGTACGATGTCATCCTGAAGGTCAACAACCTCGACATCGATTCCGCCGAACGCGCCAAGGAGATACTGGAGAACCTTTCGAAGAGGAGAAACTCGATCGTACTCGAAAGGAACGGGCGATTGATTTACAGGTCACTACTCATCGGTTAAACCAGATATGATAGAGAGATACTCCCTTTCACCACTGAAAGAGATCTGGCAAGAGACCTACAAATTCTCGGTCTGGCTCAAGATAGAGATCCATGCCTGCGAAGCCCTGACAGAACTGGGCATCATTCCGAGGGACGCACTCAACGAGATAAAAAAGAAATCCGCGTTCGACATCGACAGGATAGAAGAGATCGAAAAGGAGACCCGGCACGATGTCATCGCCTTTCTGACGAATGTTGCAGAGAACGTGGGCGAATCTTCACGATACATCCATCTCGGGCTCACCTCGTCGGACCTTCTCGATACCACACTCGCCTACCAGATGAAAGAGGCGGGAAAGACCATCCTGGACGAGATGAAGGGGGTTACAAAACAGCTCGCGAGGTTGGCCATATCAGAGAAGGATACCCCGATGATCGGCAGGACACACGGGGTCCACGCGGAACCGATCTCTATGGGTTTGAAATTCGCATCGTGGTACGACGAGCTGAAAAGACAGGAAGGCAGGTTTACCAGTGTCATAGAAGATATTTCCTGCGGGAAAATCTCAGGGGCCGTAGGGACTTACGCGCATCTCGACCCTTCTGTCGAGTCGTATGTGATGGAACAGTTGGGACTCAAGCCCGCGCCGCTGTCGACACAGATAGTATCGCGGGACAGACACGCCTCATACGTGACATCCATCGCCCTTATCGGTTCCAGCCTGGAAAGGTTTACTACAGAGATCAGACACCTCCAGAGGACAGAGGTGATGGAGCTGGAGGAACCCTTCAAGCCGGGTCAAAAGGGATCCTCTGCCATGCCCCACAAAAAGAATCCCATCCTGTGCGAGCGAATTTCGGGACTGTCGAGGGTGCTCAGAGGAAACAGCCTCGCGGCCATGGAAAACGTCAACCTCTGGCACGAGCGTGACATCACCCACTCCTCCGTCGAGCGTGTCATCATTCCGGACAGCACCACACTGCTCCACTATATGTTGACCAAATTCCACCAGGTCCTCGAGAGGATCGTCATCAACAGGGACCAGATGGAGAAGAACCTCCTCCTGACGGGGGGCACGATCTTTTCCCAGAGCCTCCTGCTGATGCTTGTCCGAAAGGGAATAACGAGAGAGGAGTCTTACCGGATCGTCCAGGATGTAGCGCTGACCGACGGGACCGATATGAGTTTCAAGGAGAGGGCACTGAAGAACGGGGAACTGGGGGAACACCTCTCTGAAAAAGAGATCAACGACTGTTTTGACGTGAAGTACCATCTCAGGAACGTCGATCATATTTTCGATCGTCTCGGTTTGCGCAAAGAAGAGGGAGACAGTGAGCCATGAAAAAGGTTGCTCTACTTTATGAAGGGAAGGCCAAGAAGATCTATTCGACCGAAGAGGACGATCTGGTAATCCAGGAGTACAAGGATGACGCTACCGCATTTGACGGGGAGAAGAAGGGTTCCATCACGGGGAAAGGAGTCCTCAACAACAAGATGTCCGCCTATTTCTTCGGTCTGCTCGAGGAAAAGGGAATACAGACCCATTTCGTCGAGTTGGTCTCAGAGAGAGAGATGCTGGTCAAGCGCCTGAGGATCTTCCCTATAGAGATCGTAGTCAGAAACATCATAGCGGGCAGCCTCGTCAAGCGCACGGGTCTCGAAGAAGGAACAGTACTGAAAAGCCCGGTCATCGAGGAGTACTACAAGAACGATGACCTCCACGATCCTATCATAAATTCCTATCACGTTGCCGCCCTTCAGCTGGCCAACAGGGACGAGGAGGTGAAGATCCTCGAAATCGCGGAAAATGTCAACTCTATTCTCCAGGAGGAATTGAACAAGGTCGGGATTGACCTGGTCGATTTCAAGCTCGAGTTCGGTCTCTGGAAGAATCAGATCCTGCTCGGTGACGAGATCAGCCCTGACACCTGCCGTTTCTGGGACAAGGAATCGGGTAAAAAGCTCGACAAGGACAGGTTCCGTTTCGATCTCGGTGATGTGGAGAGCAGCTATCAGGAAGTTTACCACAGGATATGCTGCACCGGAGAGTGCTCATGCACATAGGCGTATCACGTCACGGGCTCCCCTTTCTTCTTTTTTCGTCGACCATCACCCTGCTGACATTAGTTATCACGCTCGACTGGACGAGTTGGACGCGCTACACGGCAATTCTGGGCGGACTCGGTCTGGTTGGCATCTTCCTCATCTTTTTCAGGGACCCGGAGAGGGTATCGCCCGATGACGGGGACTACGTCCTCGCGCCCGCGGATGGAAGGATCATCAGGATAGCCGATGAGACGGATGAGGCGTTTCCCGAAAAACGCATCCTGATATCTATATTCATGTCCCTCTGGAACGTGCACGTCAACCGCTTCCCGATTTCGGGGAGGGTGACAAAAAAGGATTATAAAAAGGGAAAATTTCTTCCAGCGTTCAAGGACGAGGCTCCACACCGTAACGAACAGTGCAGCATGATCATCGAAAATAACGGAAAATCCGTGCTCCTGAGACAGATTTCAGGGATCCTCGCGAGAAGGATCATAACCTATCCCGAAGAGGGAGACCTGGTAACAAGAGGTGAACGCCTCGGGATGATCCTCTTTGGATCCAGACTCGATCTTCTGCTTCCCCCCGATTGCGAGGTAAGGGTGTCCCATGGCGAGAGGACGATCGCGGGACAAACCATAATGGGTGTTTTATAATGGGTTTCAGACAAAAGAGCAGGTTGGCTCTGCCCGGCGCTTTTACCTCCGGGAACCTCTTTTTCGGCTTCTACGCGATAATATCCGCCATCCGCCTGGATCTGGTCAGCGCGAGCTGGTTTGTCATCATTGGGGCGATACTCGATTTCATCGACGGGAAGGTAGCCAAATTTTCCAGGACCTACAGCCGGTTCGGAATGGAATTAGATTCCCTTGCGGATGCCATCACTTTCGGTGTTGCTCCAGCGGTCATCATGTTTTCCTATTTCCTGAGAGCGAGGGGAGAGTGGTCATGGTTGCTTGTCTTTGTGTTTCTCTTCGCGGGAGTCCTCAGACTGGCGCGTTACAACGTGGCGGATCCCGGACCGGAAAAAAAGGCTTTCACCGGCCTGCCGATCCCGGTGGCGGGGACATTTCTTGTCTCCTTTATCCCCTTCTCAACCACCCCACTCTATCACCTTTACTTCAGTCAGGCCAATCACGAAAGGTTCCTGTTCATCTTTATCGTCCTGATCTCTATCCTCATGATCAGTAACGTCCAGTACCCCAACTTCCCCTCTCTTCGAAGGAGGGGCATTGCCGGGGCTTTGAGCGTGACCTTGATGATTGGCTTTGGGGTGGGCCTCTTCACGATACCGGAATATATTTTCTTCCCCCTCTGCTTCATATACATCATCATGGGGTTGGTCAAATCGATCGCCGGGGGATTGTTGGAAAAATCGGCAGACCGTCCGAGTTAACTTGAGGCGTCATAAGTTAGGTGCGTATACAGGGCGTCAGAAATAGTTACACATGACCTAAAAGGC
>CAYTWO010000105.1:0-7404 GCA_964442125.1 uncultured Gemmatimonadota bacterium | reverse complement strand
GGTTGATATATTTCAGTCCCCGGTTACATTTTAGCTATGAACCATAACAAGCTCGTCGTAAAGGGAGCCAGAGAACACAACCTCAAAGGTATCAACCTCGAAATACCCAGAAATAGCCTTGTTGTCATCACCGGTCTGTCGGGCTCTGGAAAATCTTCTCTGGCTTTCGACACGATATATGCCGAGGGACAGAGACGATACGTGGAGTCCCTCTCCCCGTACGCCAGGCAGTTCCTGGGTGTGATGGAAAAGCCTGACGTAGATGTCATCGAAGGACTCTCCCCTGCGGTCTCTATCGAGCAGAGGAAGGCCGCGCACAATCCGAGATCGACTGTTGGAACGATCACGGAGATTTATGACTACCTCAGACTCCTCTTCGCCAGGGTCGGCGATCCATATTGTTACAATTGTGGAAGTCCGATTACCCGTCAATCGGTTGACCAGATAGTCGATACGATTCTTCTGACGGCAAAGGAAAAGCGGATCCTTGTCCTCTCTCCCCTGGTCCGGGGAAAAAAGGGAGAATACAGGGAGCTCTTCCAGCAACTCAAGGGAGAGGGCTTTGTAAGGGTCAGAGTCGACGACACCATCTACGATGTCAACAAACCGCCCAGTCTCTCGAAGGGGAAACGCCACAATATTGAGCTGGTGGTGGACCGGCTTCAGGGATTGGAGCGGTTCAGGGCGAGGATAGCGGATTCCGTGGAGATAGCCCTTCGAATGGGGGGTGGTGTCATGCAGGTCTCGCAGGAGAAAACCGGTGGGGACCGTGACGGAAAGCCTGCCGAAGACCTCATATTCAGCGAAAAGTATGCCTGTGTGAAATGCGAGATAAGTTATCCCGAGATTGAACCGAGAATCTTTTCGTTCAACAGTCCGTACGGAGCATGTCCCGGGTGTGACGGGATCGGAGAAAAGCACGAAGTCGATGTAGATCTCCTTGTTGAAGATCCCGCGAAGACATTACTGGATGGAGCGATTGAACCATGGGGGAAACCCGCAGGTTACCTGAGAGATACCATACTCCCTTCTCTCGCATTGCACTATGGCTTCGATCTCGATACTCCCTGGAAGGAACTGCCCCAGGATGTCAGGGATGCAATCATCCATGGATCCTCCGACGAGGAGATAAGGTTCGAGTACCGGAAAGGCGACCATGTATGGAACTATCGACAGGCCTTCAAGGGGGTTGTTGCTCGGCTGAGGCAAAAATTCAACGAGACAACTTCGAGCAGGGTAAGGGAACAGATAGGTGCCTACATACGGATGGTAAAGTGCACCAGTTGTATGGGAGGCCGGCTGAGACAGGAGAGCCTGGCGGTTAAGATCGATGGGATGACCATCGCTGAAGTAACGGCGATGTCGATCAAGGCGTCCCTGGAGTTTTTTCGTTCGTATGAGCCGGAGGGGAGCCGGCAGGAGATTGCCAGGCCTATCCTGAGAGGGGTCATAGAAAGGCTTGAGTTTCTTGTGGAAGTGGGTCTCGATTATCTGACACTGGACCGGCAGGCATCCACCCTGGCCGGTGGTGAATCACAGCGCATCCGGCTCGCCACACAGATCGGAACCAACCTGGTAGGGGTCCTCTATATCCTGGACGAGCCATCGATCGGACTTCATTACAGGGATAATGAAAATCTTCTGAAGACTCTGTCCCGCCTGGTGGATCTGGGCAACACGATTATTGTCGTCGAGCATGACGACGGAATCATACGGTCCGCGGACTATGTTATCGATCTCGGTCCTGGAGCGGGTGTGAAGGGAGGCAAAGTAATAGCGGCCGGTACTCCATCGGATATCACAGAGAATCAGCGGTCGTTGACGGGGAAATATCTCAGTGGCAAACTATCTATTCCGATTCCCGACGTAAGGAGAGAAGGCAACGGAAAGGTGATTGTCGTGTCGGGCGCCCGTGAACACAACTTGAAAGACATCGAGGTGGTTTTTCCGCTGGGACTCTTTATCTGTATCTGCGGGGTGTCAGGGTCCGGCAAGAGTACACTCGTAAACGACATTCTATACAGGGCGCTGGCGGCACACTTCTACAGGTCAAAGGTCAAGCCGGGAACACATGACGGTATCAAAGGGCTGGAACAGATCGATAAGGTGATCGAGATCGACCAGTCTCCAATTGGTAGGACACCGCGTTCGAATCCGGCTACATACACCGGCGTATTTACAACCATCAGGGATTTTTTTTCCATGTTGCCGGAGTCCAGGATCAGAGGGTACGCGAAGGGACGGTTCAGCTTCAACGTAAAGGGGGGAAGGTGTGAGGTGTGCAGGGGAGAGGGGTTGGTGAAGGTCGAGATGCACTTTCTACCGGATGTTTACGTCCCATGTGAGCTTTGTCGAGGAAGAAGATATAACCGTGAGACACTCGATGTGACCTACAAGGGGAGATCCATCGCAGATGTCCTTGACATGACCGTCGACGAGGCGCTAGAATTCTTCAAGAACATCCCCATGATGCGGAGGCGGCTCGGAGTCCTCTCAGACGTGGGACTTGGTTATATTCGGCTCGGTCAAGCGGCGACCACCCTATCCGGAGGAGAGGCACAGAGAGTCAAATTATCATCAGAGTTGTCCAAGGTCGGCACCGGAAAGACCCTCTATATTTTGGACGAACCGACGACCGGCCTCCACTTCGACGACGTCAGGGTACTTTTGAAGGTCCTTCACGCCCTCGTGGACAAGGGAAACACTGTTATAGTCATCGAGCATAATCTCGAGGTCGTCAAGACGGCCGATCATATCATAGACCTTGGACCAGAGGGTGGAGATGACGGGGGACGTATAGTGGCGGAGGGCCCCCCTGAGGAGGTTGCAGGTGAAAAAGGCTCCTATACCGGTAGTTACCTGCGTTATGTCCTGAAAGGAGAACCGTGGCGAGGCAAAGGAAAACGGTGATACTGGCTGAAGGATCTCTCGGGGTCCTGGAGTCCAAAACGGCGTGTTGTGTCATCCGTTATCTGTCCGATGAGATAGTAGCCGTTCTCGACAGTAGATATGCTGGGAGAAAAGTCGATGAGGTCCTCGGGATAGGAGAGGGAATCCCTATCCTATCCTCGATAGAGGAAACATTCGAGCTTTCCCCTACAGAACTACTGATCGGAATCGCGCCGCGTGGCGGTCTGTTTCCTGAGGAGTGGAGATCAACCATTCGACTTGCCCTTTCCCGTGGAATGAATATAGTAAGTGGTCTTCACACCTACCTGGGTGACGATACGGAATTCTCCTCCCTTGCCGCCGATCAGGGTGCAAGGATATGGGATATCAGGAAACCACCATCGAATCTCCCGGTTGGGCTCGGGAAAGCGAGAGACGTTAACGCGACGATAGTGCTGACGGTAGGGACGGATTGTGATGTGGGTAAAATGACCGTTTCCCTGGAGCTCTATCGCGCGGCATGTGAAGAGGGGATCGAGACAGCTTTTGTCGCTACGGGTCAGACGGGCATTTACCTCATGGGGGAGGGGATAGTGGTCGATAGTGTCAAGGCGGATTATATTGCCGGAGCCACAGAGGAGATGGTGTTGAATGCCGGGGAGGAGAATGACCTCCTGATCGTTGAGGGGCAAGGCTCTCTGACCCATCCGGGCTATTCCGGTGTGACATTGGGACTGATCCATGGCTCGATGCCGGATGGCTTTATTCTCTGTCATCTGCCGTCTCGCGTCGAGATCGCAGATTGTGGGATTCCTCTCCCCAGCCTCAAACGATGTGTCGAGCTCTATCAGAACAGCATGGCGGATATCAGGGAGGCTCCCGTGCTGGGGATTGCTCTCAATTGTTTCGATATGGACATGGAAAGGACAAGGGACGTCATCGTGAAGACCGAGGATGAAACAGGACTCCCGGTGACCGATCCCATTAAATTTGGTGTCGATCGTTTAATGGATCCCATCAGAAAGGTGGTGAACAGGGGATGAAAATCACGTCTTCCCTCCTGGTCCTCAACACACGTAGGGTCTTTAGAATATCGAGAAGTAAAGGGAGTCGGTTCGAGAACATGTTAATACGGGTGGATCATGGCGATTATTTCGGTCTCGGTGAGGCAGCCCCTTCGGAATATTTCGGAGAAACTCCTGAGCTGGTCGAGAAAGGGATCGAGAAAATATCGGAGCAGATTACACTGAATCCCATGGATATCCAGGCCATAGTCAGAGAGCTGGATGAACTTCTCCCGGAGAGCCAGGCGGCAAAGTCTGCCGTGATAATGGCTGTCTATGACATCGTGGGGAAAAGGCTGAAAGTACCGCTTTGCCGACTCCTGGGACTCGATCCGATGGCAACCCCGTTGACCTCTTATACCCTGGGTATAGATGACCCGTATCTCATGAAAGAAAAAGCGCTCGAAGCCTCCGACTTCCCGATCCTGAAAGTAAAGCTCGGTACGGATTCAGATATGGACATTATCCATGCCATTCGTGAAGTGACCGATCGGCCGATACGGGTCGACGTCAACGGTGCATGGACGGTAACCGAGGCGATATCAAAGATAGAAAGGCTGGCCGATCTCGGGGTAGAGCTGATCGAGCAGCCGATATACGCCGATGATATGGAGGGATACGCGATCCTGCATGAGAAATCGCCTCTTCCGATATTTGTCGATGAATCGGTCATGGTCGCGAGGGATATCCCCCATCTCGCCGGAAAGGTAGACGGAATCAATATCAAGCTTGTAAAGTGTGGTGGTATATGGGAAGCCCTGCGTATGATCCACACGGCTCGTGCGTGCGGGCTGAAGATCATGCTGGGGTGTATGATCGAGAGTTCCATCGGGATAAGCGCGGCCGCCCATCTATCTCCTCTCGTCGATTGTGCCGATCTCGATGGCAATATCCTCCTTCGGGAGGATCCGTTTACAGGGGTCACGGTCGAGCACGGCAAGATACTTCTGCCCACAGGATCGGGACTGGGTGTAAGGGAAAGAGACACAGAGGAATATAATGCCTGAGCTCTTCGCAGAAGTTTCACCACCCCTGCCGGTCGAGGGGAGCTTCACCTACCGGGTTCCACCTGAGATGATAGAATCTATAAGACCGGGAGCAAGGGTACTGGTTCCCTTCGGTGGCAGAATCCTTACGGCGTTTGTCATCGACATCAAGGAGAAGTCTTCGTTAGACAGGATCAAGGATATCATAGACCTTCTTGATCGTACCCCGCTCATCGATTCCCACATTCTGGATCTATGTAGATGGATCTCCTCTTATTACTGTTGTCCGCTGGGGATAGTCCTCAAAGCGGCGTTACCGGCGGGCTTATGGAAGAAGGGACGGACAAGGGTTTCTCTGGTGGACGGGAATATAGAAAGGAGAGAATTGAACCCCGACATGAGAGAGATCGTCGATCTTCTCCGGAGATCACCCAGATCGGTCAATTTTTTCGCGAGGAGACTGGGGAAATCACGGGGCAGTATCAGGAATCGATTGGCAGCCCTCGAGAAAATGGGTGTGTTGAAGATCGAGAAATATATCAGTGGTGAACGCGTCAGGGTCAAGAGGCGAAAAGTCGTAAAGATTAAAGATGAGGTGCGGGCGTCATCCGTTTCATTTGACAGATCGCCCCGCCAGGGGGAATGTTTCGAGACCCTCCGCTCATTTAATGAGGGTGTTCCTCTCTCGACACTGCAGAGGGACTTCGGTTACAGTACGGCGGTCGTCAATGGACTGAGATCGAAAGGACTCGTTACTATCGATGACGAAGAGGAACAGAGAGATGTTTCCACCGATTCGATGGGTATCTTTGGAGAGGGGTGGAACGAATTTTCTCCCGGGAAGGATCAGGAACGAGCGTTGAACGCGATCAGCAGGGCGGTCGAACGGAGAGAGAAAAGGGTTTTCCTCCTGCATGGAGTCTCAGGGAGTGGAAAAACGGTCGTCTATATCGAGGCGATCAAACGCGCCCTGGCTGTCGGTCGAAGCGCTATTCTGCTTGTTCCTGAGATAGCACTGACACCACAGACCGTCTCCCGCCTGTGCCGTTCCATCGATCAGCCTGTCGCCCTGTTTCACAGCGCCCTCTCGGACGGTGAGAGATTCGATGCCTGGAGAAAGGTTCGGAGCGGTGAATACAGGGTCGCTGTGGGGGCAAGGTCCGCGATCTTCTTACCTCTGCGGGACCTGGGTCTCATCGTTATCGATGAAGAGCACGAATCAACATACAAGCAGGAAGAAGCACCCAGATACCATGCCCGTGAAGTGGCCATCAGACGGACGGAATTGACAGATTCGGTAGTCATTCTCGGATCTGCTACACCGGCGCTGGAATCCTACTGGAAGGCCAGGAACGGCATCTACGACTATAAAGAGCTCCCCTCCCGGTTTCGGCTCAGGCCGACACCGGAGGTGTCTATCGTCGATATGCGCGAGGAACCGCTGTGGGGTACGTCCTGGTTCATTTCACAGACTCTCGGAGAGAAGATCGCCTCGAGGATCGAGAAGGGGGAGCAGACGATCCTGTTCCTGAATCGAAGAGGTCATTCAACATTTCTTCAATGCGTTCATTGTGGATGGGTGGCTAAATGTCATCAGTGCGACATCAGCATGACCTATCACAGGTTTGGGGAATCTCTGGTCTGCCATTATTGCTGTCACAGAGAGCGATTGTCGGATATCTGTCCATCGTGTCAGGGGTCGAAACTGATGTTGAAAGGACTTGGAACGGAACAGGTCGAAGAGGAGATCAAAAAATCATTCCCAGGCGTCAGGACCGCTCGTATGGACCTTGACAGCACCTCATCGAGGGGATCGCATCAAAAGATCCTGGAAAGAATCCTCCGGCGTAAAGTCGATGTTTTGGTCGGCACACAGATGGTCACGAAAGGACTCGATTTTCCCGGGATAACACTTGTAGGGGTCATATACTCCGATGCGTCTCTTCACTTTCCGGACTTGAGGTCCTCGGAAAGGACGTTTCAGCTCCTCGCACAGGTAGCGGGGAGATCCGGAAGGGAAGGAGGTGGGGGTGAGGTTGTCCTTCAAACGTTCCTGCCCGACAACAGGGTCCTGAAGACGGCCGAAAGGCTCGATTACACCGAATTTGCCGGAGAGGAACTCCGGGAACGAAGAGAAGCAGGCTATCCGCCCTTTTTCAACCTTATTAACGTAATTGCTTCTGGAAAGGTAAGGGAACGCGTGACGGAAGTGGCTACGGAGGCAGCGGAGAGGTTGAGAAGATCGTTGGAGTCGATGGTAGAACCAGGAATGGCTGTAGTCCTTGGACCAGCTCCCTGTCTGCTCGAACGGATCCGAGGTGATTATCGCTGGCACTTCCTCTTCAAGACCAGGGTGGGTTGCGATCCGATTCCACTTATCCGTGCCTGGAAGGAAGAAATTAAGCGGGTATCGGCAAGAGACGTTCACCTGACCATCGATCGCGATCCGATTTCCTTCGCCTGAT
>CAYTWO010000104.1:0-7514 GCA_964442125.1 uncultured Gemmatimonadota bacterium | reverse complement strand
GAAGGTATCTTCCGACTTAAAAAGGTAGACGGGCGGCGAGATGCGGTTCCTGGTGACAAATGACGATGGTTTTAAATCCCTCGGTATCAACATGATAGCGAAAATTCTCGAGGAACTGGGTGAGGTCGTGGTAGTTGCCCCTGATCAGGAAATGAGCGCTACCAGTCATTCTTTGACTCTTTCGAGACCGCTCAGAGTAAACAAACAAAAAAAAGGCGTTTACTCTGTCGATGGAACTCCGACCGATTGTGTGATGCTCGCTATCAATGGTCTTATACGGGAAAGACCCGACTACGTGATCTCAGGGATCAATCATGGTGCGAATCTCGGGGATGATGTAACCTACTCAGGGACGGTAGCAGCGGCAATCGAGGGGACACTGCTGGGAATTCCTTCCATCGCGATATCTTATACCAGTCGTGACCCACGATTTTTTACGGAGTGGGAGGACCCATTACTGAGCATCCTGGGGCAGATTGTATCCCGGCAAATGCCTGAAGACACATTGCTTAACATGAATCTTCCCGCAATTCCCGTCGCTGACTCTCAGGGTGTGAAGGTGACGACACTCGGGAAGCGCACCTATCAGGACGCCGTGACATCAAACAAGGAAGCTGGCGGGCAGGTATACTACTGGATAGGTGGGCAGGAAATACACTGGAAGGGGAACAATTCGAGCGACTTTATCGCCATCAACGAAGGATATGTCTCAGTTACGCCCCTCCATCTTGACCTGACCAATTACAGGACGCTGAAGGAATTGAGTGAGTGGGATCTGAGTTTTTCAAAGGAGGGGAACGGATAGAAGGAGTCGTTGACAGGAAGCCCGAAACGGGGAATAAGGGCATTGTCAGGAGAACATATGCCTGGGTCCTTCACTGGGCTGAAACTCCCTATGGACCGTCAGCACTGGCCCTGCTGGCATTCTGTGAGTCATCGTTTTTTCCGGTGCCTCCCGATATTCTACTGATCGCCCTCGGTGTGTCACGACCGAAAAAAGCCTTGTATTACGCTCTCTTATGCTCCATAGGTTCGGTCCTTGGTGGTCTCCTCGGGTACTATATCGGTTATCAGCTATTCCAGTATATCGGCAGGCCGATCCTGGAGTTTTACGGTGCAACGGAGCAGTTCCATCATGTGCAGGACCTTTACAAACAGTACGATTATCTGGCGATCAGTATCGCTGGCTTTACGCCTATCCCCTACAAGGTATTTACAATAGCAGCAGGTGTCGCGGAGATCAATCTGACGGTCTTCATCCTGGCTTCCGCTATAAGCCGATCCGCCAGGTTTTTCCTGGTCGGCGGACTGATCCGTGTCTTCGGGCCGGCAATCAAGAATTTTATCGATCGCTATCTGAATGTTTTATCCATTATATTTGTGGTACTCCTGATAGGAGGATTTATTCTGATCAAATATGTTATCGATTGATAACATGTTAAAGATATTGCAGGGTCGGGGCGTAGCGCAGTTCGGTAGCGCGCATCGTTCGGGACGATGAGGTCGCTGGTTCAAATCCAGTCGCCCCGACCAGATTGTCAGGCGAGCTCCCTATGGAGGATTCTTGGTCGTCCGAAGGGTCATCAGTGTTCGTGGAAGGGTTCAAGGCGTCGGCTTTCGCTACTTCGCGGTCGGGGAGGCACGGAGGTTAGATTTGAACGGAACGGTCGCCAACCTGCCGGATGGTAGTGTCGAGGCGGTTGTGGAGGGAAATGAAGAAATCGTTAAAGCCTTCATCGACAGGCTGAGGGAGGGACCGCCGGCCTCGAAGGTAACGGGTCTTGGTGTCCGTGATGAAAAGCCGAGGGGAGACCTGCACGGCTTCGAAATTAGGTTCCGATAAACTGTTCTCGAAAGGAGAGATATAAATTGGAGAGAATAGAGAGGTTGAGAAAGGCTATTCGTGATATTCCTGATTTTCCAAAGGAGGGAATCATTTTCAAGGATATCACGCCCGTTCTTCAGGACGCCGATCTGTTCCAGTCTGCCATTGACATATTCGCCGATCGGTACATGGGGAAGGACATCTCGAAGGTTATCGGTATAGAGGCCCGTGGCTTCCTTTTTGCTTCCGCATTGGCTTATCGGATAAAATGTGGCGTGGTGCCGGTGAGAAAACCTGGTAAACTTCCTTACAAGACAGAGAGGGCCAGTTACGAACTTGAGTATGGAGAAGATTCGGTCGAGATTCACAGAGACGCCGTATCGGAAGGAGAGAATGTCATTGTGATCGACGACCTGCTTGCCACTGGCGGTACGATGTCCGCAACCCTAGACCTGGTGGAACGTCTTGGGGGCAGAATAGTCGAGGTCGCGTTTCTTATCGAGCTTGAATTCCTGAACGGAAGAGAGCGCCTGGAGGGAAAGGACATTTTTTCTGTACTTAAGTTTCAAACCTAACCTCTTATGAGGCGCTTTCCAGCTGCGTCTGCCATGCCACTATGATGTTGAGGGCTCGCTGGATAAGGGCAGGGAGGAAGTTCGCGGTTTGAGTTGTGATTTCCTCGGATAGTCAATTGCCTGCCCTTAAGTCGCGTGGAAGGAATGGGGTGAAGGCGCCAAGCTGGAATCTTCTGACAAAGTGGGTACGGGCGGTGACCGATTTGACCGGCTTCACCCCAACGGTGTCTCTTCCATGCTCGACGATTTCCCATGCCTTCCCCGAAAGAAGGAATGTCGTTCCCAGGGCTGCCTGGATATATAGGTGACCGATGGTTCTTCCAGAGTTGATGTCGGCGACACGGTACTCTCTTGAATCTGGTATGTTCGAGTGGATTGTTCCACGCTCTCCCATATCCATCAACCCGGTCGATGCACGCACCTTTCCAAGGATACCCGGTTCCACGTGTCCGGTGTCGATCAGGTAATCCAGAATCTTCTCGAGGGACCCTGCATCCGAGAGGGGAGAAAGGACACTCTGGAGGTCTTCGAATGTGACTCCGCCTGGGTGACCGAACAAAATGGAAAAGATCTGTTGAACGGCGACGGACATGTCCGGAACGTAATCGGTGACCTCGATCCTGCCCTCGGCAGTTCGCTCGATATAGTTCTCGAATATTGCCTTGTCCTGCTCATCCCGTGCGACACAGATGGCGACCATTTCGTCCTGTCGCCTTCTGGATCTCCCGACCCTCTGGAGAAATGAAGACGGTGAAGGGGGCGGCTTGTACAGGACCGATGCGTCGACGTCTCCGATGTCTACTCCAATTTCGAGTGTCATCGTTGCTATGCATATACCCCATTGCCACTGCCTAAAGGTCTTCTCAGTTTCCTCTCGTTCCATTCTACCCAGGCTGCCATGGTGAACGAGGAGCCTGGTCTTGGGCCAGATATCACCCAGTTCGATCGAGACCCTCTCGACGTCTTTCCTGCTGTTACAGAAGAAAAGGGCCTTGTGGGATTTTTCTGCCTTGAGTTGGGAAATGGCAGCCTCGAGATCTTTCACTATCTGCCAGCGCATTCGCCTTTTTTCCCGTGTGTCGATAACAACGGCTCGATCGAAGTAGCGGGCCGCGGTTTCTGCAGGGTCTGAGAGAGTCGCACTTAGGGCGATATATTGAGTCTGCCTTTGGTCGCAAAAGTGTCTCATGCGGTTCAGGAGACAGATAAGTTGATCGCCGCGGTAAGTGTTGTCCAGGAGATGAAGTTCGTCAAGGATTACAGCCCTGATGTTCGCGAAGAATTTCCTGTAGCGACACAGGAGTGAGTCGAGAGATTCCGGTGTGGTGATCAATACGTTCTCTGGTACCTTTTTCGAGAGGAGAGGTCTGTCTCCGGTCTGCACGGAAAATGAAAGCCCAAGGCTTTCGACAGGGTCCCTGAGTCGAACTTCGAGGTCGTTAACCAGGGCACGGGTCGGGGCTATGTAAAGGAGGTTCAGAGCCCCGGGATCATTATTCAACAGCCGTTCGATCAACGGGGCAGTCGCAGCTTCTGTCTTGCCGGTCGCCGCGGGAGAAACGATAATAACATTCTCACCGGCCAATACATCGGGGATGGCCATCTCCTGGACTCTACGCGCGCGTCCGTACCGGCCGAAAAAAGGTCCCCATGTTTTTTTCAGGATTCCTCTCAATTCCATCGTGATACGGTTTCTATCTCCTTCGCCTCCACGGATGGATTGAACCTGACGTAATCGAGCAGTTCAGTCATCCCCTTGATAAAGGTCCTGACAGGGTAATGGAGATAGGGTTCGAGGAGACGAAGGAGATCGCTCTCCTGGAAGCGGCCTTTAAACCGGAAATCATACACACGACAATAGTAGCGTACAAAATTCCTGAATATGTTCCTGAGGTCCTCGGGTTTGAGGTCTTCGAGGGGAAGAATCGGTGTGGAGTCCCTCCAGTGGAAAAAGAGACCCGTCAGGCTTCCCGGCGTCAGCGAGAAGACGACCTTGAGAAAAGATGAGATCTGGTAGATGTAAGGGATCGGGAGGTGACCCGAGTAAATCAGGCCCGTATCCTTGCCCTTTGTGATCCCTCCGTCTCTATCGGTCTTCTCCACGAGGAGGATCGGATCATCGTTGGCCACCATGGAGAGACCCTTGAAGAAGTTGAGACCTCTCGCGTACTGATACGAGTAGTAGAGCGATGAAGTCGTCTCCGCCTCATCGAGGAGTATGATTAAACCCTTCAGCCCGAGGATGGTCGAAGAGGCATGACCCAGACCACTGAGGATATTGCAGTAAATATTGGCGGTCGTCGTGAAATCGTAGAGTGAGCCGAGGTTCCCCCTGACACCACTCCTCCCTTCGAGCCATTCCCAGTCCCTCTCACGAATTTTTCCGTACCGGATCTTTCTTATAATGGGTCCAAGGTAAAAATGGTCTCCTAGAGATTCGTCCCCTGCCTTGCGGGCAATCTCCTCGATGAATCCCCTGTAGTCGTGTGTCTCTCCATCGAACCTGACTTTGAACCCTCGGACGATCTTTCGATAGGTCCTTTTTGGAAATGCGGCCGATGCCTCGGAGGGATCGAAACCGGCGTAAGCGACGGCGTAGCCCATTTCGAGGGCCTTCTCTCGGAGGTAGAGGAGAAGATGACTCTTCCCGCTTCCGTAAGCTCCCTCGAGGACCATTGTCCCCTCACTCTCCAGCTCTAGCCAGTTACGGATATAAGCCACTTCTCCCTCGCGACCGACGGTCCATTCCGTTACGAGACGTTCCGGAACGATCCCGAGGCGGAAAGATTCGATCAGGAGCTTCCTGCTGGGAATAGTCGAATGACCTTCCTCGATTCTGGCTGGCACTATAGACCATCCCGGACGAGTTGATTCGCCCATTCCCGATCCGGATCGAGCGTTGGATCTTTTCTGAGGTGGTGAAACGCCCTGATGGCAGCCTGGACGAAGAGCCTCTTGTAACCTATATCACCGAAGCGCTCCTCGAGGGCCGCCTCTGCAATAAGCTTGTTTGCACTCTTGACGAGCGAGTGTGGAATTTCTGAGGGAAAGGAGATAGAGTAGATTTTGAAGAGTTTGGTCCCGATCTCGGTAAGGAGATCGATCGGGTCGACCTTCAAGTTTTCAAGGTATATTTTCACTCCGCTGGGATTGTACAGGTCGAATACCGTAGCGATCCGTTGTTTCAGGGCTTCGTATACAGCGCTTTTCCCCTCGAAGAGGGCTTCGTTGGGAATGGCATAAAAGATCATCACCCCGGGGAAATTAGCGTGTCCGCATTGGTCGATGATCTCCCGCAGGTTCGAAAGGAGAAGGTCTCTCTGTTTCGAGGTCAGGCTCGGTACCTGTTCAGCCTCGTCGAATAGAATGACAAGTCCGCTGTATTGCAGGTTTTTGACCCACTGGGTAAGGGAACGGATCATCGAAAAGGACTGTCCCCTGCTTACAGGTTCGAGGATCCCGTAATTCCGATGAATATGTCGATCGTAACCGCTTGCTGACAACCACTGTAGGATATTCCTGTAATCCTCGAGCCGTTCCTCGTAGAGTGCCTTTAGCGCTCCATCTATACCCCTCATGAAATTGATGTTTTCCACTCCGAGCAGGCTATCCCCGATCAGGCGCTCGAATTGTTCTCTCTCTGAGACGGTCTTGTCGTTCCTGGACTGGACCGCGTCGAGAATCCCCCTGAATTGTTCATGGAGGAAGGGATCGAACCCTCTCTGGATGCCCTGCATGAGTCCCTCGGGTCCCATGGGGAGCATGAGGTTGTCGACAATCGATTTATAGACCTTTTCCAGCTTGTGGAAGGGTGATTCCTCGGGGCTCAGCGGACAGTAGGAGACCAGATAATTGTGCTTCCACGCGAGCTCCCGGATACAGTAGAGGGAGTGGGTTTTCCCTCCCCCGAAAGCCCCTATGACCAACTTGAAGGAAGCACCTCCATCCAGGATGTAGGAACCGAAGTAATCCTCTTTGAGGACATCGAGATAGTCGCTCAGTCCCGCGGTAAAGAACTGGAGACCCCATTCGGGTGGCTGGCCGGAGGAGCCTACGATCTCGATGATACGTCTTGCAGTGATCTTATCGATCCCTTTCATTTCGATCTTCCCCTGAAAGAGATCATGGAAAAATGTGTTCCCTTTAGACTGCGGGGACCATGAGGAATCCAGAGGTGAGAACCTGGTTTCTTCGTCTGTTCCATCGAAGCCACCGTAAGGTGGAGCTCACGTCCTGCGATCGTCCGGATATTCGTGCGGGAAAGGTCATAGGAGAACCGACTCCTTCCATAGCTGGAAAAGCTCGATTTGACCGGGTCCGCGAGAAATTTTTTACCCTGCTTGAGAATAGCTGTCTGAAGTATTACATCGGATATGGGTATTGCACCGCCCATATCTTCTCCGAGTAATTGCAGTGTATTGCTGTAAGCCCGAAAGACCGTGTCGAGGTGATTCTCCTCGTCGAATCCGGAGCCTTCGAGAGAATCATAGATCGAGAAGATGGCCTCGGCTATAGGTTCTATGTGTACTGGGACCTGCCTCAGTTTTTCGATTCGAGGGCCGAAAAAGATGTTTACCTTCCCGCCGGAATCGAAGGTGAACTCCAGGGTCAGGATCCCACAGGAGAGCCGGGGAAAGTTACCGGAAAGTTTAAGGTCCCTTTTCCCGAGCTCTCTGGCAAGACCCGATGCCACGACGGTCTTGGCTCTGCTGAATGCCTCGTCAACTTTCAGCGAGAGCCCGGCGGTTAGTTCCCTCATGGTCGATGGAAGGTCGAATATCTCCTCGAGGTCCTTGATGGAGTTGTCGATTGCCTTGAGTCTTTCTCGCATGACGAAGGCGCTTTTCTCCGGTTCAACCAAATATTTTTCGATCTCCTTGAAGAGAGATCCAATCCGTTTCAACCGGTCCCTTCCTCTCCGGATCTTCCGGTGGATTTCCAGTAAGGACCTTATTTCTGATTCGTTCGAATCTATTTTCTTAACCTCAAGTGTAGATTTTGATTACAATTCTATCGAAGAGATGAAAATAGTTTCATCCTGGTGTATTGTCAATAAGGGGGTAAACCGGTGAAGGGTTTGAAACATACAACTCCTTACAGGATAAAATTTTAAT
>CAYTWO010000103.1:0-7630 GCA_964442125.1 uncultured Gemmatimonadota bacterium | reverse complement strand
AAGATATCTGTGCAGATCGAGTGAGATAATCGCTCAACTTAGGTATAATTATCCGGTTCCATTCATTCGGTGTATGGTAATATCAGGTGAGGGAAAAAATGGCCAGAAATAAGAAGAGAGATAAAAAGAGGAAAAAGGGAGACGAGAAAGGGGAATCGGTGGAGGTTCACTTCAAAGATCGCCGATCCTCGACTGGTGCAAGGATGAAGGAGGGGGTGGAAGAGGAGAGCCGACCGAAGGAAGAGGTCGAAATCGAAGAGGAGGAGATGGTCGAGGAGGAGAAGAACGCCGAGATCCTGGATCAATTGAAACGCCTGCAGGCAGAATTCGAGAATTATCGAAAGAGGGTTCATAGGGAGCGTCTCGAGTCCTGGAACGTGGCAAAGAGGGATCTGATCCTGTCCCTCCTGCCTTTTATCGATGACATGCAGAGGGTCAGCGAATGGGAAGACGAAGAGATCGAGATCAGAACGGTCCTGGATGGGATGAAGTTGACGGCGAATAAGTTGATGTCGATCCTTAAGGAAGAAGGCTTCGAAAGGGTCGACGCACTCGGGAAGCCGTTTGATCCTAATTTTCATGAAGCGCTCCTGATTCAGGAAGTGGGTGATCGAGAGAAAGACAACCTGGTCGATGAGGTCCTGGTAGAGGGGTATCTCTTTAAAGGGATCCTTCTGAGGCCTGCCCGGGTCAAAGTCCTGAAGTTCAAGGGAGAGGATGAGGAGAAAGGGGAAGAGGGAATAAGAGATGAGGCAGAAGATGTAAGCGATGGAGAAGACGGATATGGTGAAGGTGGGGATGAGGGTGGGGATAATGTTGATTCCTGATGAACAGGTGATGGCGTAAGCCCGTGATATAGGAGTTCCAGGAATGGGTGTAAAGGACTACTATCGAATCCTCGGTGTCGAAAAAAATGCCGACTCTGAAGAGGTCAAGAGGGCTTACAGGCGAATGGCAAAGAATTACCATCCGGACACGAAACCCGCTGGCGATAGTGATACGGCCCAGGAGAAATTTAAGGAGATCACGGAAGCGTACGAAGTTCTTAACGATCCCGACAGAAGGAAAAAATACGACCAGATGAACAGGATCGGCTGGGGAGCATCCGGATCGTATCAACCGAACGATTTAAATGGTGAGGAGGAGAGGGAATACGAAGAGACCGTTCAAGAAGAGGTATCTGAACCTGCGAGTCAGGAAAAAGGTAAGAAGGCCGAAGAACCTTCATCGAATCGGTCGTCACATGAAAGTCCCAACGGCAGGGTCATCGAGATAATAGTATCGTTCGAAACAGCCGTGCGTGGAGGCAGACAACTGGTAACAATCCCCCTGGAGGAGGATTGTCTTAAGTGTAAGGGGACCGGTGCCAGGTCGGAGAAAGATCTTGTTATCTGCCGGGGATGTGAAGGCACGGGGATCATCAATGGTGTGGGATCTTCTGGTTCTGGAGAGGAAAAGTGCCCGAGATGCAAGGGAAGGGGAAAACTGATCAAGCAGCGATGTACGCGCTGTCAGGGGTCGGGGAGTTCACGAAAAGACAGGAAGATCGCAGTAAAGATCCCGCCAGGAGTTGATAATGGCGTGAGAATGAGGTTGAGTGAACTGGTCGAGCCGGAGAATCAGGCCGTCACCGCCGGGATGCATGTGGTGTTTAAGATCAGCGAGCACCCTTACTTTCATCGTGAGGGATATAACGTCATTTGTGATGCGCCTATAGACCTGCGTCAGGCTATTCTTGGTGGTAAGATCTCGGTCCGGACAGCAATGGGAAAACGGATATCGATAAAGATACCCCCTGGAACAGACAGCGGCACTATATTCCGAATAAAGGACGAAGGTATTGCAAAGGACGGCAAAAGAGGCCACCAGCTTGTCAAAGTCAATATAGTCACGCCTAAACGGTTGTCTGATAAGGCAAAAGAATATCTCGAACTTTTCCTCAGAGAAGCCCAATCAAAATTAAGGTAAAGATTTCTCTTGATTTATTTAATAATTTGTGGTAGTATTTAGCACGTTTTGCAGTAGGTGAAGGAGTTATTAAGGGTTGGATTCTGTAGGCTTAAGTGTATACAGGAAAGTGGAAAGGGATGTTTACTTGCTCACCTCTGCTACAAGATCCTTTCCTTTAATTGTACAAGGAGGTGAGTTTCGGACATGGTGATGACTGGTAAGGTGAAGTGGTTTGATGACAAGAAAGGCTTTGGCTTCATCGAGCTTGATGATGGCTCCGGGGATGTATTTGTCCATTACACTGCTGTCGAAATGGATGGTTTCAAATCCCTGAGCAAGGGGCAACCAGTCGAGTTTGACGTCATTGAGGCCGATAAGGGGCGACAGGCTGCATCTGTTAAGGCAATCGATACCGGTGACGAGTCGACAGAAATCCGGGAAGACCTATCGCTGGATGTCGGGAGAAAGGGAGGTATCGGAGAACCTCTTACAGAAGTAGGATCTATCAGTGCAGCCGAGAAGGATTCCTCTATTAAAGGTGGCATAGAGGATGAGGAAGAAATAAAAGACCCACTTAGTGTGTTGGATGATGTTTCTCCCGAGCTTGACGAGATTGATGACGAGGAGAAAATAGGGGATTAAAGGTTTATATCCCCCGGTCTTACCGGCAGGTGATCGGGGGATTAGTATATCCGGAAGTCCGGAAAATAGAGACACGATGCGCATTCTTACCGTTTTATCACTATTCCTTTTTATCTTCTCCGTGGCATGTGGTGAAAGATATAAGGAAGTAGCGATACTCGAGACGGATGCAGGCAATATAGTCATCCAGTTTTATGAGGATATCGCCCCTGAACATGTCAAGAACTTCAAGGTCCTTTCCAGAAGCGGTTATTATGACGGTACCTGTTTCCAGAGAATAGTCCCCGGTGACTTTATCCAGGGGGGTGATCCCAACACAAAAGACGACGATCCGTCCAACGATGGCTCTGGAGGTCCGGGCTACACGATAGAACCGGAACTCAGTCATTTGAAGCATCGCCGCGGGACCGTATCGATGGCACGGGGAAAATCGATGAACAGTTCTGGAAGCCAGTTTTTTATCTGCCTAAGGGAACTCCCGCACCTTGATGGGCTATTTACCGTATTTGGAGAGGTCATCGAGGGGATCGATGTAGTCGACACGATCGGTTCCGCCCCCTCAGATTCGACGAGCCAGGCAGGTGAAATAGTACACCTGAGAAAGGTCACGATTGAAAGGCGCCCCGTGTTCTGAATGCTGGGCGGAGGAGTCTAGATGAGAATGTTCCGATTAGAGTCGAGCCGCAAGCCGGGAGAGTGGAAAACTGTTGGTTCCGATTCGGTCGTCGAGAGATGGGCGAAGCCGCTTCTTTTGACTCTCTTGTTGTCTCTTCTCCTGACTGCCTGCCAGCCGAGGGTCGAGACCGGCGACCTTGGAATGGTCTCCTCACAGCATCCACGGGCTTCGGAAGTCGGTCTTTCGATCTTGAAGGCAGGCGGTAACGCTATAGACGCAGCAGTGGCAACGGCATTCGCCATTGGTGTGGTGGAACCTTATCATAGTGGCATAGGAGGTGGAAGCTTCATCGTTATCAGAAGCGCGGCCTCCGGTGATGTGGTTGCCATAGACGCGAGAGAGAAAGCGCCAATGGCCGCTACTCGTGACATGTATCAGCGTGATGGAGAGGTTGTAGAGGGATTGAGCTCAATCGGTCCTTTAGCGGTGGGTGTACCCGGGACGGTGGCCGGTTTGACGCTCGCGCTCGCAAGATATGGTACCATGACCCTCGGGGAGGTGATCGAACCTTCGATCGCGATCGCTGAAAATGGGGTCGTGATAGATCCCTTTTTTCACAACGTCTTGTCAGAGAAGGTCGACCTGCTGGTGAGGTTTCCACATACCGGTTCAGTCTATCTGAGTTCGGGCGTTCGCCCTTACCCTGAGGGATATAATTTGATCCAGGATGACCTGGCCGATACATACAGGAAGATCGCTGTGGGTGGAAGCCTGGCTTTCTACCACGGAGATATAGCCAGACAGATCGCGGATTACATGAAAGAAGTTGGGGGGATCATCACATTGGAAGATCTCAAGGCATATGTACCGGTCGTGAGGGAACCGGTCCGGGGAAATTACAGGGGACATGAGATCCTGTCGATGCCACCGCCGAGTTCTGGCGGGATTCACCTCATCCAGATACTCAATATACTGGAAGGATTTGATATGGCAGGAACCGGTCCGGATGATCCGGAATATCTGCATCGGCTGGCTGGAGCGATGGCTCTCGCTTTCGAGGACCGTGCCCGACTGCTCGGTGATGCAGACTTCGTGGACGTACCCGTGGAACGGCTCCTTTCGAAGGAGTATGCGGGAGAACTCCGTGAAAGGATCGAAACTGGAACGATCAAAGCCGTGGATACGGAGGGTGACGTGCAGGCCGAGGAAGGAGGCACGAGTCACCTCTGTGTTATCGATTCTGCAGGGAATGTCGTCTCCCTTACCCAGACGATCAATCTCTGGTTTGGATCGGGAGTGACAATCCCAGGTACGGGGATAATCCTGAACAATGAGATGGATGATTTCAGTGCGATGCCCGGAGTACCGAACGAGTTTGGTCTCGTAGGATCAGAGGCCAATGCCATAGAGCCCGATAAACGTCCTCTAAGTAGTATGAGTCCCACCATTGTCCTGAAGGAGGGTAAGCCTTTCCTGATCCTTGGATCACGGGGAGGTCCCAGAATTATTACCTCCGTCCTCCAGGTCGTACTAAACGTAATCGATTTCGGTATGAAACTGGATGAGGCCATCGAGGCGCCGAGGATACATCACCAGTGGGTCCCTGATATCCTTTACGTCGAGGAGGGGATCCCGGAGAATAAGCGAAAAGAGTTAGAGGATAGGGGATACTCTGTTGAGATCAAGGAGGCTGGGATCGGCTGCGTCAGCGGAATCATGGTCTCTGATAACAACAATTTGATTTATGGCGACTCTGATCCGCGAGGTATTGGAGGGGCGAGGGGGTATTAGGGGTCAGGACGAATGGTTTGAGTTGAGGTATGCGACAGCCACCTTGCTGAACAGGTCTACACCGAACGGAATGACCCTCTCGTCGATGTCGAAGGTGTTTGCGTGCAGTGACGGACCGCATCCGTCTTGCGTGACACCGATCCTTACAAGGGCTCCCGGCGCGTGTTCCAGATACCAGGAAAAGTCCTCCCCTCCCATCGATTGTTCCATCTCCACTATCCTATCTCTTCCAACCGCTGCGACGCTTACTTCCTCGATCAGTTTTATAAGGTCGGAGTCATTGCTTACGGGAGGAGAACCCTGGTGGTAAGTAAAATTATATGAGATTTCCATACTCTCTGTTAAACCCTTTATCACGCGCTCGATGAGACCGGGCATCCTTTTCTGTGTCTCCTCGCTGAGCATTCTGACCGTACCGGACATTAAGACACGTTCAGGGATCGAGTTTGGAGAATAACCACCGTGAACTTCTCCTATAGTCAGGACAAAGGCTTCCCGGGGGTCGATCCTCCTGTCGACCAGTGTGTGGAGGGAATCGATGACCTTGGCGGCACAGAGGATAGTATCCTTTCCGTGGTGTGGACGTGCGGTGTGCCCGCTCTTTCCTATTATCTCTATATCGAAGATATCGGCTCCCGCCGTCAGTAGTCCCTCCTTGAGACCGACTGTACCCACTTCGAGAAAAGGATCGGAATGAAATCCGATGACGGCATCTAAACCGCTCATGGCGTTCTTCTTTATCATTTGGAGAGATCCACCGGGGACCACCTCTTCAGCAGGTTGAAAGATAAACCTAATACTCCCGTTTAGGTGCTCCTTCAGGCGATTGCATACGATCGCCACTCCAAGGAGTATTGTCGAGTGAAGGTCATGACCGCAGGCATGCATGACTTTGGGTACGCTTGATGCGTATGGGACCTCCTTTATATCTTCTACTCCGACCGCATCGAGTTCAGCCCGCATAGCGATTTTAGGTGTCGATTTTTTACCTTTGACATCCGCGATCAGGCCGGTACAATCCGGCCACCGCGTCACGCTTATCCCTTCCTTTTCCAGGATAGACGCCAGATAGGCGGTTGTTTGATGCTCCTGCCAGGAGAGTTCGGGATTTTTATGAAGCCGTCTCCTGACATCGATAAGAGACTGCTCCAGTTCAGTTGCAATCTCCTTTACTTCACTTTCAAGGTCATTCTTTAACATAGTTCTCATCACAGCGGTGTCGGTGTGTCCTCTTTTAATTCTGTTACCAGTGATTCAACAACGGCCTTCAGGCTGCCTGTCTGCTTGAACACCCTCCTCTGACGGGTATAACTTGGTCCGTGTCGAACGATATCCCGGATACCCAGTATCTCCTTTTCACACTGCAAGGTCTCTGCCACCGGGATCAATTTTATCAGTAACTCCTCTATATCTTCGGTAAGGAGTCTCTGGCCGCCGTTTTCATCGACAATAATTCTCGCGTCGGTAGACCATCTTGAAGCTCTCCACTTGTTTTCGCGGACGATCCAGTGTCTGTATGTCGGCAGGTAGATTCCCTCATCATATTGGTCACCGAGCCAGACGACCAGGGCCTGTATAAATGCGGTGAGCGAGACCACCTCTGTAAGGGTGGGGAGTCCGTCACAGACACGGATCTCTACCGTTCCAAAACCTGGATGAGGTCTCAGGTCCCACCACACTTCGCGTATGCTCGTGATTGCACCGGCCCCGATCAAGGTCTTCATGAACCGGGTGAATTCAGCCCAGTTAATCAGTCGGTAGGGTAGTCCGGCGGTGGGTAGTGATTCAAAAACCTTGACCCTTGCGGAGGCCATACCGGTGTCTTCACCCATCCAGTAAGGAGAACTTGCCGAGAGGGCCAGGAGATGGGGAAGGAATGTTGTCAGTGAGTTAAAGATGGCGATCGATTTTTCTCCGCTGCAGACGCCTACATGTACGTGGAGTCCGAATATAAGAAGCCTTCTCGCGGGCCACTGGACCCTGTCGACCAGTTTCTTGTAGCGGTCATCGGCTGTGATTGTCTGTTCTGCCCAGGTCGAGAACGGGTGAGTCCCGGCCATGGCAACCTCGAATCCATGCTTGTCGCACTCGTTCTGGAGGATCTCCAATTTATTACCCAGGTCCTCTTTCACCTCGGCGGCCGTTTCACAGATTCCCGTGTTGATCTCGATGGTTGACTCGAGGAGTTCCGGCTTTATCCACAAGGCTCCTTCATAATTCTCGAGGATTTTTGAGGCGCCTGGAACCAGGTTCCCTGTTTCGGGGTCGAGGATCTGGAGTTCAAGTTCCACGCCTACGGTCGGTTTCGGGGAAGAGTTGAATGTTATCGCCATCAGAATCACTCCCTTCAAGTGATTTCAGGTCAAGGGATTTGCTGTGTCATGATAACATACAAGATAGTACTTGTCAACAGGCATGGGCAGATATAGTCCCTTGACACATCGCACGGGTAAAGTTAAATTTCCAGACCGTTACAGCATCGCGACCCCATCGTCCAGCGGTCTAGGACTCAGGGTTTTCGACCCTGCAACGGGGGTTCGACTCCCCCTGGGGTCGCCATACAGTTTGCAACTTAAGAGTGGATACCTTATGGCGGGGAACGAGGAAGGCTACTTCTGCGTCTCTCCGCCC
>CAYTWO010000102.1:0-7782 GCA_964442125.1 uncultured Gemmatimonadota bacterium | reverse complement strand
CCAGCAATATGGCTCCGAATATACATATTGCCGCCGTCGCGGACCACAGCATAATGCCTATATTTGAAAGGAAACCGATAAACGGATTCGAACCGGTAACCGCCGCCGGGTCTCTCGTCAGTAGCATTACGGGCCTTTCGGCATATAAGCTGGCGACATAGACACCAACGATCCCCGTTAGAGAAAACACGAAACTTATTACGAGCGTAATCCAGATTCTACCGAACTGTTGCTTTAAAGAAATCATGCCGATAATTTCAATCCCTTCCTGAAATCGTCGTAGATACAGATTCTCGCTCAACTTAGGTTATAATATATAGCTGCTAAACCACTGTCAATGTTGATCCCGGAGTTTATGGATCACCTCGGTGCTTACCCGGTATATGTCGTTGCTAGCGGTGTAGAATAGATATTTACCGTCAGGAGAAATAGTGAGACCATAAACATTGCCATCGATTCCTTGCCATTAGTGATCCCGCGTTGGGCAGATAGATCTAAGGGAACTTTTTATGGAAATCACTAGATCCGCTCTGTGAATTCGCCGCACGACTCGCATTCCCAGTAGTTTTTGCCAAAGACTACCAGAAAAAGAGAGACGATCAGGAATAGGAGGGTCAAAGGCCAGGATTTGAACAATAGAGCCGAGACAATCATGAGGATCAGAAAGAGAGGAGCAAAGTACCGGGCGTTTTTCGGTCTGCGTGTGCGTTTCATCGGTTTCTTTTCACGACAGGTGTTACAATAGACTTCCATCGGCATTGTCCATTACCTTCGAAAGAATTCGTTACTAGGACCTAAGTTGAGCGATTCTCTCAAATTAGGTAGGGATAAGTGCATTGAGAGTCTATATTGAGTGGACGGGCAAGTCAAGAGTCACGCGGGAGTGCACCGATTGATCACTTTATGGATACTCGATATAGCCCT
Organism: uncultured Gemmatimonadota bacterium; assembly: GCA_964442125.1. Classification (GTDB taxonomy): domain Bacteria; phylum Gemmatimonadota; class CAZMKB01; order CAZMKB01; family CAZNLH01; genus CAYTWO01. Next base: position 6,858 of record CAYTWO010000102.1, on the reverse strand, counting down.
TGAGTTCCTTGCTCCGGCTGGGATGCCTGAGCTTTCTCAGTGCTTTGGATTCAATCTGCCGGACACGCTCCCTTGTAATTTGAAAAATGTTCCCCACTTCCTCCAGTGTTCTCGGACATCCATCCCCAATGCCGAAACGCATCCGGATCACCTTCTCTTCTTTTCTCGACAGGGTGTGTAGAACCGAGCTGATCTTGTCCTGAAGCATCGCGAAAGCGGCTTTCTGTGCAGGTGACGTGAGTTGAGTGTCTTCGATGAACTCCCCGAGTCTGCTGTCATCTTTTTCCTTCAGCGGTCTATCAAGGGAGATCGTTTCAACAGAGACCTTCAGGACAGACTTTACCTTCTCCAAAGGCATCTTGACTTCCTGGACGATCTCTTCCAGCGTTGGCTCGCGTCCATAAATCTGCACGAGTTTCCTCATCGCCTTGCCGACTTTGTTAATGGCTTCGATCATATGTACCGGAATGCGGATAGTCCTCGCCTGGTCGGCAATTGCTCTTGTCATCGCCTGACGAATCCACCAGGTGGCGTAAGTACTGAACTTATATCCCTTCCGATAATCGAATTTTTCCGTAGCCCGGATGAGTCCACTGTTTCCTTCCTGTATCAAATCCAAAAACTCTACGCCCCTGTTGCTGTATCTCTTCGCGATACTTATAACGAGCCTTACATTCGCTTCGATCAGGTTTCGACAAGCCCTCCTTACCAGAGCCTGATATCTCTCCATCTTTTCCACGAGTTCAGAAAAGAAGATATGGTCAAGGTCTGTCTTTTCCTCGAAATAACTCAGCTTCCTTCTCGCACGCCTGATCGCCAGTGCACTTTCCCGTACCTTCACAGGGTCGTGGCCATTAAGGTCGATTTTCTTTGTCCCCTTGCCGGCATTCCTATTTAATCTGCCATAGAGCCTCATGATTTCCTTCGAGGAAAGACCCAGCCCATTCTCAATTTTTGCTATATCTTCTCTTACCTCTCCGATTTCAGCATCCAGATCTCGGAGGTCATCCATCAACTGTTCTATCTGTGACTGGCTGATGGGTAACTTGAGCATCTGCCCTTTAATTTTATTTTTCAGAGATTCTATCTTTTTCAGAAGGGGACTTTCTTCGGATCCCCTCTCTTTTCTATACATTCTCCTGAGATCGATGATCTTTTCGAAATTCCGCGTGCACGATTGGATCATCTTCAGGATTTTTTCGGGAGTCAACTCCCTGGATCTATTCCCATTCCCGGCTATCATGTCGAAATCGATAAATTCCTCGAGAAACATCTCCCCGCCATTCAATCGACGGCTCGTATCAAGCATCTCCATTATAGTTGAACTCGATTGAAAAAGGATCTCGAGTATCCCGTTTTTACCCTCTTCGATCTGCCTGGCGAGCTCTACCTCCTCCTCTCTACTGATAAGCGGGACTTTTCCCATCTCCCTGAGATACATCTTCACGGGATCGTCAGACCTCGGACCTCTCCTTTTAGAGGATAGAAGCTGTTTTCCCCGGTCATCATCCCGTCCCCGCTCTCGCTCGTATTCCTCTCGATTTTCGACCAGCTTGACGCCTTTCTTTTTCAAGAAAACGACGATTTGATCTATTATGCCAGGGTCGATGACTTCTTCCGGCAACAATTCATTGAATACGTCGTACGTAAGAAAGCCCTTCTTATTGCCTTCTTTGGCCATTTCATCTATCAGTTTTTTGTCAACCTTCTCAGCCACATTTTACTCCAGGCAAAACACTTCTGTTATAATCCCTCCGTCGTGATCCACTCCATATGCATCTGGGAGGCAATCTCTTCACATATCAGATACTCCGCCCAATCTTTCATAGTCGACCGGAAACGAATCAGATTGAAGGGATACCAGCCTTTTTTTCAAATCGTAATATTTAATAGCGAGATTATCGTCTCCTTTTTCCAGCTGACTCAGACGCTCTTCTATTTTATTCATTTCGCTCTTGACTTTACGGGCCTCGATCTTACGAAGGCAGTCCTGCAGAATCTTAGATGGGTCTGTCACTTCATCTGTAGCAATGTACAGCTCTGAGATCATCGGTTTAAGATCATCCGATACCGTCTCCATAACCCTGTCCAAACTCAAGACGCCTGAGGACTCAGACAGCTTCGATAATTCATCAAACGCTTTCCTGAATAGAGGGTCAGAGAAATCCTCTGATGTCAAGCTCTCTATGAGACGGTTAACGAACTCATCTCCCATCAACATCAGCTGGATCAGATATCGTTCGACGAATCCCTCGAGTTTCTGAAGTTCGGACTTCTCGTTCTCTCCCAGTCTCTTCTTATTCACCCTCCGTGATATCCTGGCACCCTCGAGACGACCCTCGAGAACCCTCCTGTCGATACCAAGCGAATCAGAAGCCTTTCCCAGATAGATATCCCTGATCACCTCGTCCTTTGTCACTTCGAGAGTTTTGAGAAGGTGCTCCGCAGAAATCCTCTTGTCGTCAACTGACTCGAGCATCCCCTTTTCTTTCAGGATCAGGATCTTCAAGTCAAAAACATCCTGAGCCTTCTTGATCGCTTTATCGAATGCCTTAATCCCTTTACGCAGGACAAAGGAATCGGGGTCTTCACCTTCAGGCAGTTGAACCACCTTTACGCCGATACCGTTCTTGAGGAAAATATCCCCTGCCCTGAAGGTCGCTTTCAGTCCTGCCTCATCCCTGTCATAGACGAGGATAGCGGTCCTGGCTACCCTGGAAAGGAGAGCAGCCTGATATTCAGCGAGGGCGGTCCCCATGGGAGCCACGACGTTCGTCAGCCCATGCTGAAAGAGCCTGATCAGGTCAGTGTATCCCTCGACGATGAGGACCTCGCCGGTTGACCTGATCTGTGATCTGGCTGCATGATAACCGTAGAGGATTTTCCGCTTGGTGAATATGGGCGTATCCGGCGAGTTCAGATATTTCGGTGAAGTACCGCCAAATTCCCTTCCCGCGAAACCTGCCAGGCGACCCCGGTTGTCCTTGATCGGGAAGAGGATGCGCTGCCGGAAATAGTCATACTCTCCTTCTCCCTTCTTTACCGCAAGACCGCTCCGGATCAACAACTCGGTTTCCAGGCCTTTTTTCTGGACATGCTTGATGAGGGAGTCCCAGCCCTCCGAGGCGTATCCGATATCAAAAGATTTAATCGTCTCGCGATCTATACCCCTCTCCTCGAGATAAGCAAGTGCTCCTGCTCCCTCCTCACTCTCCATGAGTATCCGATTATAGAACTCCATCGCAACACGATTGATCTCGTACAGATCTTCGTAGGGAGACTTCCTTGTCCTCTTGAACGAGCGTTCCGGGATCTTGACCCCAACCTCCTCCGCCAGCATTCTCAGAGCACCGGAGAAATCGATCCCTTCCATCTCCATTACAAATCCGAGCACATCGCCACCCTTACCGCATCCGAAACAGTGGTAAAAATCTTTATCCGGACTTACCGTGAACGACGGTGTCTTCTCTGAGTGAAACGGGCATAGACCTATATAGTTCTTCCCCCTCTTCTTCAGGTTGACATATCGACTGACAACCGTTACTATATCCACCTGATCTTTGACTTCTCGAACTATATCGTCAAACGCCGCCAATCAGTCTCCTCCTGAATACTGTAACATCACATGATCCTCGCGACCGTCACACCCGAGCCCCCCTCTCCATACTGGCCGGCTCTAAAGGACTTGACTCTTCTCTCACTCCGTAAAACCTCTGCAACCTTCTCTCTCAAAACACCTTTTCCCTTTCCGTGGATGAATCGAATGTTTCCAAATCCCTGGAGAAGGGCGGAATCGATCGCCTTCTGTACATGAAACGAGACCTCTTCAGCAAACAAACCGCGGATATCTATTTCGTGGACAATTTTCGGATCATAACTGAGAGGTATGTTGCCCGTTCCCACTTCGGTCCGTACTCGTCCGGTGGTGCCATGCCCTGCATTTTCGCTTGTGTGGAGAGCCTTGAGAGTCTCCCGAGGCATACTGACACTGAGGTTACCTACCTTCACGATATATTCGCTGCCTTTGACCGCGAGGATGGTCCCCTCCTCACCGAGGCTTACGATTTCCACACTATCCCCCACGTGGAGTGGATCTGACTCTTTCACAGCCTCCTGTCCGGCAGTAGACCTGCGGCGGTCTTCCCCGATCTCCTGGAGTTTCATTTCGACTTCTCGTCTTGCATCCTTGATCACACCTTTATCGTCGCCTGAACTCCCCTCAAGCCTCGAGATAATCTCTTCCATCCTGTTCCTGGTCTCCAAAACCACCCCGTGGACTTCTTCCTCCGCCTTTCTGCGCAATGTCTCTAATTCTTTCTCCCGCTCTTCACGCCCTTTTCCCCATTTCTCTATCGCCTCGGAGAGTTTGGCTTTCTCCCTCCCGATCTCTTCCTCTCGACCTATGAGTTCCCTCTTCTTCTTCTCCCACTCATCGATCAGGTCGTCAAGCGCCTGATGTGTGGAGGGAACCCACTTTCTGGCTCGCTCAACGATATCCGTCAGCAGACCCAGTCTTTCAGCTATATCCAGCCCATAGCTCCGTCCCGGAACTCCCTTTCGAAAACAGTAGGTCGGTTCTATCCGCTCAGAATCAAATCCAAGTGAACCGTTGACAACACCTTTTACCTCGCCGGCAATACCCTTGACCTCGGAATAGTGGGTTGTAAAGATATTGATCGATCCTCGCACGGTAAGCTCCTCTATCACTGTGAGGGCCAGGGCTTGACCTTCGGTGGGATCCGTTCCTGATCCTACCTCGTCAAGGAGGACCATACTCCCCTTATCTGCATCAGCGAGAATCTCTTTTAGAACCTTTACCTTGGACGAAAACGTACTGAGGTCATTTTCTATAGATTGATCATCCCCGATATCGGTATAGACCGATTCCAGGAATGGTATCCTCGAGCCATCACCGAGGGGAGGCGGTATTCCATAATGCGTCATCAGGGTCAATAGTCCGACGGTTTTGAGGAGCACCGTCTTGCCTCCAGCGTTCGGTCCGCTGATGAGGAGAGATCGTTCAGCATCGTCCAGTTCGAGATCGAGGGGAACGATCCTCTCATCACCCGCTTTCCCCAGGAGAGGATGTCTGGCTTTAACGAGCTTGAGTGAACCGCTCAGGGTAACTTCCGGAATAGAGCACCCGTACTCCACACCAAAACGCGCTCGAGCCCTGATCGAGTCGATCTCTCCAAGGATATCCTGATCCTTTACCAGATCATCTATATAAGGTCTCAATTCCGACGAGAGGTTCTTGAGGATTGTATCGATCTCTTGATATATCTCAAGCTCCACTTCACGCAGGGTGTTATTGAGCTCAATAGCATCCTGCGGCTCGATAAACTGTGTTGCCCCACTCCTCGATCGGTCATGAACGATGCCTTTTATTTTTACATGGGATCCAACCCTGAGGGGAATGACATAACGTCCGTTACGCAGAGTGACCTCACCTTCTGCCGTGTCGATTTCGGGGCCGATCTTGCGCCTGACCCCATCGAGGAATTCGAGGACTCGTGATCTGGAATCCAGGAACCTCTTCCTCAACGAACCAAGTTTAGGTGTGGCCGAATCCTTGACCTCTCCGCTCTCATCAATGGAGGCACGAATTTTATCAGCAATCCCTGGAACCGGACTGAGTCCCCTTGCGATTTCCCAGAGACGTGGAGACAAATCCTCCTTTTTTCTAAACGAGTCCTTGATTTGCGCGGAGCACTCTATCGTCTTCGCGATCCGGTTGAGCGCTGCTCCTTCGAGGACGGAACCCTCGATTCGTAATATCTTCATCTCCTCGTCGAGATGAGAGAAGTCCAGATTGAAGTCTTCTTCGCCTGATTCGAGAATAGATTGCATTTCAGCAATCGTCTCCAGAGTGTTCAGAAGACAATCATACTCCCTCAACGGTTTCAGTTCTCGGACTTTCTGTTTACCCGGCAAAGTCAATGCATAATCGAGAATCATCTCGATCAGCCTGTGGAAATCCAGGTCGCTTAGACTCTTCCTGTCGTTCATCAAGATACTTTTATCTATGGGAAGGAGGATTCAGTAGAAAGAGATGCAAAATCACTCCTCTCGATACATCGAGGTCGAGTTTTGAAAACAAAATGCCCTCACAATAATCCTTAAAAGACCAGGCGTAAGGATCACCATGAAGGCATGAACTCGACTCCTTAGAATTACATTTACGGGTCAAATCCGTCGAGACCTTTAGCGATTCACGTGCACACAGTGCCTTGTCGCCCGAAGGTCCATTAAAACTATGTCAAGTCTGCAGAGTTATAGATAAAGGCAGTCACCGGTAATGAGAGATTTGAAATCAATGGCTTCTTCGTCTATTTTTCCTCTTGGCGGCATTTGCTTTTCTCTTCCGCCGTTCGCTAGGCTTCTCAAAGTGGCGATGTTTTCTCAAGTCAGAGAGAATACCAGCCTTTTCACATCTCTTTTTGAAACGCCGTAAAGCTCTATCAAATGACTCGTTCTCTTTAATTCTCACCTCTGTCATTTTCTCCCCCCCTCCCACCTACGTGAAGGTTTGGAAAGAGGAAGTGCGGACAGATTTTCAATACAAACACCCCTTTACTGTTCTGGTTTGGTTATAATCGTAACATCATCTGGATAAAATATAACTGTTCTATCGAATCGTGTCAAGAAAACTGTAAAGTATTGCATTTTATTCACTCTTTCCGCTATTGTGTTATATATAGTAACAGGCTATTTCCATTCATAACTTTACAATATATGAATTGTTTAAAATAGTAACGCTTTATTGCATCTCAAGGAGTGGAGTTCCCTAGCCCGGGGGCCATCTAAATTCTCTTCCGCCCAATAGGTGCATGTGTACATGAAAAACAGTCTGACCCG
>CAYTWO010000101.1:2182-7798 GCA_964442125.1 uncultured Gemmatimonadota bacterium | reverse complement strand
TACCTGGAGAAGAGAAGGAGAGCGTGTACGAGCTGGATAACACATCGGTCAAGTGCCCCTGGTGTCAGGATGATATCAATGTGACCCGCCTTAACGTAGTCACCTTGACCGCCTCCCGGGAGGAGAGAGAGAAGCTCCTGGCCGGGGAATTTGATCACTTTCCGTGCCCAACATGCAGCAGGGATGTACCTTATTCAAATCCAATCGTCTTCAACGATGTCGCGAATCAGGTCCTGATCTATTACTTTCCCCATCCACCCCCCGACGATGTCCGGGAGACCGTTCAATCATCCATTGTCGAAGCGATAGGAGAGATATCTGTCGAAGGTTTGCCGATCCCGGTCGATGAGGACTGGAGCATCCATGTCGCATTCGGCAGGGAAGAACTCGAGGAGATAATGGTGGATCGACCGGACGAAGAACATTGCATATGAGTGCCAGGGGAGACCGGATCAAATGTATATCTCTCCTTCTGGGAGGAGTCTGCGCCCTGATAGCGACCGTGTCGATGTCTCTCACAGGTGGAATATCTTTTTATCCATACGAGGGCTTCATCTCCCGGTCTATGTCAGGAAGTGATGTGGGGGGTACCGCGGAGGGGAAATCGAATACCGTCATAAGACCAAAATCCGTACCGATGGTCGACCCCCGTGATGATTATGACATTCAACACTATAAACTGGACCTCTGGCTCGATCTGGATGGAGACATCATCGGCGGTGGAGTGACGTTGCAGTCTGTTGTAGTCAAGGCCGCACTCGACACGATGGTCCTCGATCTTTTCGACAACATGACGGTAGATTCGGTGAGGCTGACCGGTGGCCCGCTCGATTTCGTTCACCAGGATGATCAGATCCGAATAGTCCTCGACAGGACCTATCTCCAGGGGGAAGGAGTCTCCCCGATCGTCTACTATCACGGTCAGCCCTCTTATACAGGCTGGGCGAGGTTCCGCTTCAGCCAGCATGGCTCACCTCCTGTTCCCCTGGTCTTCAGTATCAGCTGGCCCGATAACTCGCGGGGATGGTGGCCGTGTAAGGATGTCCTGTACGACAAGGCGACGGCTGAGGTCCGGATGACCGTCCCCGTGGATCAGCACGACATGGTAGTTGCCTCCATAGGCCGGCTGACCGGCATAATCCAGAATCCCGACGATACGAGGACCTACACCTGGCTGGAGACCTATCCCATTACTACTTACAATATATCCTTCTCTACGACCAACTTCGATACCCTCCAAGGTATGTATGCGGGGATCGAGGGTGACACACTGAAGATTCTTCACTTCGTCTACCCGGAGGACCGGAGCCTGGCGGAGGAGAGCTTCAACACCCTGCCGGACATGATGCTGGCTTACGAGACACTCTTCGGTGAGTACCCCTTCATGGGAGAGAAGTACGGTATGGCCGAAATCGAACTCTCCGGGGCGATGGAGCATCAGACCATGGTCAGCTATGGGGCGATGCTGATCAATGGCAGCCACACCAACGATATGACCGTCGCCCATGAGCTCGCCCACATGTGGTTCGGGAATATGATCACAATCGGGACCTGGCCGGATATATGGATGAGCGAGGGTTTCGCGACATACGCCGAAGCTCTCTACGAGGAGACGCTCACCGGGCTGGAGGGGTATCTCAGTTACATGAGGTCTCTCGACAGCGGAGGCTTTAGCGGTACGGTCTATGACCCCAGTAACCTCCTGAGCGATACTGTTTACAACAAGGGGGCCTGGATCCTTCACATGCTGAGACACATCATGGGGGATTCCATGCTGCTGGAGACGCTGCACTCCTTTGCCACAGACACGACTTTTATGTACAAGACCGCGGTGACTGCCGAGTTTATCGAGGTGTGCGAGTCTTTTTACGGGAATGATCTTGACTGGTATTTCGATCCATGGTTAAACGTTCCGGGCAGACCCCATTATTATGTCGAATGGAGTGCTCAAGAGGTGAATGGTGGATACTCCGCTGAGGTCAGGATCGATCAGACTCAGTCGGGCCAGACTCTTTACACCATGCCATTGCCACTCGTTTTCGAGACGGTAACCGGTGAGACGACATTTACGGTCTGGGACAGCCTGAGGACGCAGGTGTTCCAGATCACGGTATCTGAGGAACCGATCGAACTCGCACTCGATCCTGATAACTGGGTACTCAAGACCCTCCAGGCGCCTCTGGAAATCACAACCGACTCCCTCAACCATGGAACGATCGGGGAAACATACAGTTTCGTACTTAGAGGTCGAGGGGGCAATATCCCTTCAATCCATCGACAGTGATCCCCTTCGATGTCCCTGCACACGCAGGGAACTCCCTTAGCCTCACCATTTACGATGTACGCGGCAGGAGAGTGAGGATTTTGATGCATGAGGAGATCGCCCCGGGTAGTTATACAATTCACTGGGATGGCAGAGACAATCATGGCGAGCACGTCCCGTCCGGTGTCTATTTCTACAGGCTCGACTCGAAGGACTACAGGTCGACCAGACGAATGCTCCTGGTCCGGTAACTTCTGTTGACATTGTATTTCCATTTTGGTATTTTTGGGTGCACTGTGCTGTATGTTCCCGTATATATGAACTGGGCCACTAAACAGCAAACGGTGTAAAATCGGGTTTCAAGTCATCGATTAGATCACCTCCAGATATCATAGAGGAGAACAGATGAAAAAAGTGCTGATCGCAGACCCGCTTTCGGAGGAGGGACTCGATATCCTGAGGTCCGGAGGGGATGTCGAGGTAGTCGTCAAGGACAATATCTCCGCGGATGAATTGGTAGAGGAGATCAAGGAGTACAGTGCTATTGTCGTGAGAAGCCGGACCAAGGTGACGCGGGAGGTCATCACAGCTGCCGACCGGCTCGAGGTGATAGCCAGAGGGGGAGTCGGTCTCGACAATATTGACCAGGAAGCGGCGCAAGAGGCAGGTATAAAGGTGGTTAATACCCCGGAAGCGAGCTCCGCCTCTGTTGCCGAACATGCCCTCGCTCTCTGCTTCGCACTTGCTCGCAACATCCCGAAGGCCCATATGACCACGGCTGCCGGAAAGTGGGAAAAGAAGGCGCTCAAAGGGATCGAACTGGGTGGAAAGACACTCGGAGTCATAGGCCTTGGCAGGATCGGCAGGGAACTCGCGAAGAGGGCAATAGCCATCGGAATGAAGGTCATTGGAACGGATCCACTGGTAGACCAGGAAGTGGTAAAAGCGGTCGGCGTTGAACTCGTCGGGTTACGACAGTTGCTGCAGGAATCGGATTTTGTCTCTCTTCACATGCCTCTGAATACCGAAACAAAAGGATTGATCGGGGCAGGCGAGCTCGAAATAATGAAACCGACCTCATACCTGGTGAACTGCGCACGAGGGGGTGTTGTTGATGAGAGCTCTCTCTATGATGCGTTGAAAAACAACAAGATAGCAGGCGCGGCCCTGGATGTGTACGAAAATGAGCCGCCTGAAGGGAGCCCTCTCCTCGATCTCGAAAACATTGCCCTGACTCCACATATAGCCGCGTCGACCACAGATGGACAGAGGAGGGTCGGTGTCGATGTGGCAAGAAAGATCCTCGAAGTACTGGAACCAGGAGAAGGAACTGGAGAGTGAAAGAGATACTGAGAAATATACGGATAATTCCCCTGAAGCAAACCCTTTGCTCGGAAGAAGTGATCCGCAGTCAAGCAAGGAAACTGGCCAATTATATGGAGCATGACGGGATGCAGAGGGATCCCATCGTGGTTGCCAGAGAAGGTGACTGGTATATTGCCCTCGACGGAATGCACAGGGTGGATGCGCTTAAACTCAGGGGATGCCGTGACATGCTGGCCTATCTGGTCGATTACGAGGATCACAGGATTATACTGCAGAGCTGGGATGCCATGATCTTCGGTTCCCGAAATGTCCTGGATCTCCTCGACGATGAGTTCAAGGATACCGACTACGTAATAGATGAGGTCAGGGGTGATGACGGTCGAGAGGAGGTAATGAAGCGAAGGAGAATCTTTGCCGTCATGGGCAAAGATGGGAAGACCTTCACGATCGGGAAGGGCGACAGAGACAAATCGTTGGATCTCGACGAATTAATCGGTGTCCTGGTCCAGTTCGAGAAGAGGCTGGATCTGGAGGGCGCCAGGATCCGGTACGTGGCTAACACCGATTCAGAGGCGCAATTCATGGAATCTCGAAGCACCTTCCTCGTCATCAGGCCGCGTTTCGCCAAGAAAGAAGTAGTGGAAAGGACACTCAAGGAGAGACTCTTTCCCAGAAAGACGACGAGGCATGTAATTTATGAAAGACCGCTGCGCGTGGGTGTTGCGCTCTCGATCCTGAAAGAGGACGCCGATATCAAGGTGAAAAACGAGCTCCTTCAGGCCGAGTTGCTGTGGAGATATGAGCACGGAAGAATCCGCATCTACCCAGAACCGATAATCCTGTTTGACGAGTAAGGAGTCAAAAGTATCCATGAAGACGAGACTGTTTACACCCGGACCGACGCCTGTACCGCAGGATATTCTGCTCGAAATGGCAAAACCCATTACTCATCACCGACTTCCCATCTTTGAAAAATCCTTCGCGAAGGTCAATGAGGGGCTGAAGTTCCTCTTTCAGACACAAAACGATGTATATACCCTGACCTCCTCGGGGACGGGGGGAATGGAGGCTACGGTCTCAAACCTGTTCAAGCGGGGGGACCACGTACTGGTAGTCAGGGGAGGTAAATTTGGAGAACGCTGGGGTGAACTCTGCGCGGCATACGGCGTTGAATTTACACCAATCGATATCGAGTGGGGTAAAAGTATCGATCCCCAACTGATCGATGACACCCTGAGAGGAAACCCCGATATAAAGGCGGTCTTCACGACCCAGAGCGAGACCTCAACCGGGGCGCTTAACGATATCGAGGCAATTGGTGAGATCGTGAAAAACCACGATGTCATGTTGATAGTCGATGCCATAACCGGGATCGGTGTACACAGCCTCAAGTTTGACGAATGGGGAGTCGATGCCGCGGTGACAGGTTCTCAGAAGGGATTGATGATCCCACCGGGACTCGCTTTTGTCGCCCTGAGTGACAAGGCCTGGGGAGCGGTGGGTACATCTGACCTGCCAAAATTTTACTTCAGCTTCGAGAAGGCAAAAAAAGCCCTTGGTAAGGGTCAGAATCCATTTACTCCGGCACTTACCCTGATCATGGGACTCGAAATCGCCCTCCAACAGATCGAATCGGAAGGATTGGATCAACTCTTCAAGAGGCACGAACGTCTCGCCGAAGCGGCACGTACAGGGGTCAGGGCACTCGGCCTCGAACTCCTCGCGGAGAATCCATCCAATGTCCTGACAGCCGTACGGGTCCCGGAAGGGATCGACGGAAAGGCCCTCGTAGGTTACCTGCGGAACGAACTTGGGATCCTCTTTGCCGGTGGGCAGGGTCATCTGAAGGGGAAGATATTCAGGATCGCTCACATCGGGTTCTTTGATGATTTTGACCTTCTCATCGCTATTGGAGGCCTGGAGAGGGCCTTGAAGGCGGTCGGGCATGACGTCAAGCTCGGTGCGGGTCTGGCTGCTACCCAGGATTACCTTGGTTCAAACTGATGGGTTACAATCATACTGAGTCG
>CAYTWO010000101.1:0-2082 GCA_964442125.1 uncultured Gemmatimonadota bacterium | reverse complement strand
CTGCTACCCAGGATTACCTTGGTTCAAACTGATGGGTTACAATCATACTGAGTCGCCGTAAACTCCGTCATGATTCACAAAGGTTCAGATTCCGGACAAGCCGGAATGACGTGGGTCCGGACAAGCCGGAATGACCTCTCTCTCCGTCATTCCCGCGAGTGAAACGAGTCGGGAATCTTAATGCTATCCAGATTCCGGACAAGACTTCGCGCGTCGTGAATATGCTAAGTGAGCGTACTCGGTGGCTAGACTGGTGAAACCAGCAATGTCCTATTCCTTGCATATTTGTGCTTTTCTGGGATAAGTTACCGGGAAAGAGTAAATCTTTCTGGCTTTTGTATGTCGACTGGATGATCACCTGAATTGGACCGGTAGGTATGCCAAGGATCGTAATTGACATAGAGACGGTTGGTCTGCCATGGAATGATTGGGATGAGGAAACCCGGGAATACCTGGTGAGGAGGAGCGGGCCGGGGTCGGATGAAGAGACGGTCAAGGAGAGGCTAGGGCTGTCCGGACTGACCGGGAAAATTATCACGATCGGAATGATGAATCCCGATTCCCGAAAGGGAGGTGTCTATTACGAGGTTCCGGAGGGTGAGGGTGTGGAGATGGAGGAAGAGGGGATCGTTTTCCGGAGCGGTTCCGAGGATGAGATTCTGGAGATGTTCTGGAAAGACATCGAAAGATACAACCTCTGGGTGACCTTTAACGGTAAGTCATTCGACATCCCATTTCTGATGCAGAGATCCATTATTCAGGGGATCAAACCGTCTAAAAACCTCGATACGGCACGCTTTCGCGTCAAGCCTCACTGCGATCTGATGGAGGTACTCTCCTTTTTTGGAGCGACACGTCCTTACAACCTTTCGTTCTGGTGCAGGACGATGGGAATTGCTGATCCCAAGGTAGACGGCGTTGATGGTTCTGCTATCGGTTCCCTCTATCAAGACGGGCGACATCTGGATATAGCAAGGTACTGCCTGAGGGATGTCTCAGCTACTGCCGAGCTCTTTCTACTCGTTGAAGAACGGTATCTGGCCCTTCGATCCGATTGGCCTCGATGATAACGAGATGCGGGAAACCATCCATCCTGCGTTGTGGTATACCAACACGTGATCCATTTCGAAGTGGTTCATGTATATAGCCTAATTTGACACTGTCCAAATCCGGAGGTTGACTGTGGAGCCGATAAACCGCTCATATCTTGAGAAAACGTTAATTGTTTGTTTCTTCGTGCTTGTTTATTTACCGAGTCTTCTATTCGTCAAAGATGTAGTACGTTGCAGTGAATCAGGAGTGGTAGGGAACGGCGAGAGGACACTCTACCTAGTACGTCACGGACAATATGATCACAAGGACAAACGCGATCCTGATGTTGGTCGGGCACTGGTCCCTCTTGGTGTGGCCCAGGCCAGGCTGGTGGCGGATAGGCTACGCTCTATGCCGGTCAAGATGACGTCTCTACACAGCAGCACGATGACCCGGGCGCGCCAGACAGCAAAGGTCATAGGTCAGGAGTTCCCTGAACTGAAACATCAGGAGTCGCGGCTGCTGCGGGAATGCACGCCCTCTACCTGGCGTGAAGATATCATGATTAAACTCGATCCGGGCGAACCGGAAGAATGTGAAGATCGGCTCGATCGGGCTTTTAATAAATATTTTGTACCATCACCCGAAGGAGACCTACATGATATCATAGTCTGCCATGGCAACGTAATCCGTTATTTTGTCACGAAGATTCTGGGAGTGGACACCCGGTCATGGCTCCGTATGTCGATTGGCAATTGCAGCTTGACCGTCGTTCGGGTTAGACCAGATGGATCCATGAAGATCTCCTTTTTCGGCGATGTCGGCCATTTACCGCACAATTTACAGACAGGTTTGAGCGATACGAAGCGAGCCCTGGTTGTGCCCGAGCAATAAGAGAAAACGATCATATCGATATGGAAAGTGTAGTCCCTACGGGGTAATACTTGACAAGACTCGAGCATTATGGTAAAATGCTAAATTGAGCTATTAGATTTGGGTGGCAATCAAAAATCATCTCAACGAAAGGATGTGTGAAGAGTATGGAGGAAA
>CAYTWO010000100.1:3049-8120 GCA_964442125.1 uncultured Gemmatimonadota bacterium | reverse complement strand
CGCGCAAGAGATGCGTGCAGTTCGAGTGAGAGAATCGCTCAACTTAGGTTATATCAAGACGGGCAACTTTGATTTGTCCTTCAAATTCGATAGCGAGCTCATTCAGGATTTCTGATACAAGAAGTTCTATCGGGAAAGGCCAGTTTGTACCGTGCTCAACCAGCACCGGTAAGGGGCACTCAATGACTTCCTTTTGGAAGTTCTCGTCTGTGAGAATTACTATGCCGTTTTTAAGCATTCCTCTCCTCAAGCTTTAATTTATTAGAGTTGATACTGAAAATTATCACAATTATCATGCCACTATATTAGGACTATTTTGTTATTCCATAACATGTTGTAAAACAATAAGATGCGACTTGTTTGAGGTGGGGAATGTGAAATGGGTGGCTGGGAAGCGCCACGGTATTTCGTGGAATACCACGGTTAATCGTGGCGATGTTGCTATTGATCTGCTTTGATCAGGTACAGGGAGGAATAGTTTAATTCTCAGTGAGCACGACAGGCCAAAGTCCTGGCTTTTCTGGTTGGGACTTTTCTAGACGGGTTTTGTGATCCCCAATTTCCTTATACGGTCCCGGAGGGTGCTGGGGGGTAATCCCAATCGCTCTGCCGCTCCCCGTTTGCCTTCAACGATCCAGTTGCATTCTTTTAGTGTGTTCAGGATATGAATCCTCTCGACCTCCTCGAGGCTCTCCCTGCGTGTGGCAACCTTGTCTTCATCGTGGTGCTTTTTCTGTTGGAGGTCCTCTATAACGAGGACACGTTCATCGGAGAGAATAACCGCTCGCTCTATCACGCTCTCCAGTTCACGGATATTTCCGGGCCATTCGTAGTCCATCAGTGATTTCAACGCCTCGTCACTGACTGATTCGACCTGTTTACCCACCTTAGCGCCGTAGTTCGAGACAAAGTGTGTTACCAGTAAAGGGATGTCTTCTTTCCGTTCCCGAAGAGGGGGGATCTTGATCGGAAAGATGTTCAACCGGTAATAGAGATCTTCTCGAAAGTTTCCACTCTTTATCGCTTGTTCAAGATCCCGGTTGGTGGCGGCGATAATCCGAACGTCTACCTTGCTCGTTCTGGATCCTCCCAATCTCTCGAACTCGCCATGCTCCAGGACCCTCAGGAGCTTTACCTGTAGCTCTACCTGGAGATCGCCAATTTCGTCCAGGAAGATAGTCCCACCATTCGCCAACTCGAACCGACCTATCTTGCGGGAGGTCGCACCGGTAAAGGCGCCTTTTTCATATCCGAAAAGCTCACTTTCGATGAGGTTCGCCGGCAGTGCCGCGCAGTTGACCTTGACTAGGAGTTGATCCTTTCGTTGGCTGAGGTTGTGTATCGCGTGGGCTATCATATCTTTGCCGGTACCTG
Source organism: uncultured Gemmatimonadota bacterium (assembly GCA_964442125.1). Classification (GTDB taxonomy): domain Bacteria; phylum Gemmatimonadota; class CAZMKB01; order CAZMKB01; family CAZNLH01; genus CAYTWO01. The sequence continues at coordinate 6,746 of CAYTWO010000100.1, read as the reverse complement.
TTTCACCCGATATCAGCACGTTTGTATCCAGGGTAGAAACCTGCTCGACCTCCTGCAATACTCGCTTCAAAGAGTCGCTGTTGCCGATGATCTCCCCAAACTCATGTTCCACCCTGATCACTTCCCGAAGGAAAATATTCTCCTGTTTCAGGCGTTTGTTCAGTTTTTCTATTTCTGCAAGGGCGTTGCGGAGTTTTTCTTCACTCTTTCTCAATGCCTCTTCTGACTGCTTACGATCGGTGATGTTATCGAAGACGGCGATAAAATATCCCTTATGGGGACAATAAACCGAAAGAGAGAGCCATATCTCTAAGGGTTCAAAATATATTTCGAATTTTGTACTCTCCCCGGTCAAAGCGACTTTACCATATATCTCGAATAGATTTGGCTCGTAGTCCTTGATACCAGGTATGACTTCCGTGACTTTTTTACCTATCACATCTTCTTTTCTTAATCCCGTCAACATTTCAAAGGCATCATTAACTTCTATATATTCAAAATCGACAGGCTTATCGTTTTGATCAAGAATCATTTTACAATATGCAAAACCATCCATCATATTTTCAAACAGTTCATGATACTTTGTTTCGCTCTCTTCAATCACTTTCTCAGTCTGTTCGAGCTTATGCTTAAATATCTCGTGCTCAGTGTTTTTAATTATCTCCCACCTGCCTTCCCGCCGAATCAGGGCTGATTGATGGTTGTTGACGACATCTATGACCTCTGAAGCATTGCACTTATCGAGCAAGTATGAGCAGATCGCTATCATCCGATGCTCGCCGATGACAAGGTTTATCGCGGCCTCGTACTCTGTGAAATTTTTCCAGTCCTTTTCCTCCAGCCAGAAGGTGTTGCCGGTGAGGCGAAGGCCATCGAAACCCTACTTTAATGCCTGATTCTCCTTCTGAACCCAGCCCTGTAGAACTTTTTCCGGATCGAACTTCCCCGATTTGGTATACCAGTCACTGTAATCGAGGATCTCGATCTGGCCCTTATTGACATAGTGATCCAGGTTTTTTACTCTCCTCTCCAGCGCCCTTTTCGCTTCTGTGGCTCTCAGCGGTTCGGAGGTGATCCACATGCAAAACTCGTTGCTCTCCAAACCCGCCTTGAAGTAAGGAACCAGGATGTCGGTCAGGTCCTTTTTGGTCCGGTAAAACTGGCACAGGTGGGTTCCCCAAGGGACCTCACCTATAACAGCGATTCCTGTCTTCCGTATCTCCTTAACCATTTGGAGCACCTTGAATTATATCTTGATTGACAGACTCTTATTTAACTCAGTGGTTGGTAGTAGAAGAGGTTGAGAGCGATTTATCTCTAACATTGCTAATAATATATATTCGTGTAGTAATTGCAAGGACTTTGAACATTTCTGCCTTGACGCCGGAAGTTACGGGTGACTATATTATTGGGTAAGGTTAAATTGGTTATAGATCTTTCAGTCAATTGAGAGGTCTGTTCATAGATATCGAGGTAAGAAAGATGAGTGACGAAAAGAGAGATTTCTGGAATTTTCAGAAGGAGCTTAACGAAATACTCAAGAGGACTCCTGAATCACCAGTGCCTGATAAGGAGGCGAGCGGGACTACAGAGGGAGTTTCGGGAGAAGGAGAACGTGAGCCTCCGCATTTCGATATGAAACCTGAAGAGCTCCTGAGCTACCTCAATCAATACGTCGTCAGGCAGGACTCGGCTAAAGAGATCATCGCGACTAAGGTCTGCACGCATTTCAACCGGCTTCGGTTGGGGGATGAGCATGACAGGGCGGAGACCGACATCAAGAACAACATCATTATGATAGGTCCGACAGGCGTCGGGAAGACCTATATCATCCGTCTGATCGCGAAGAAGATCGGTGTTCCGTTTGTGAAGGCTGACGCCACGAAGTTCAGTGAGACAGGTTATGTGGGTGGTGATGTCGAGGACCTCGCGAGGGAGCTCGTCGAGAGGGCAGAAGGGAATCTGAAACTGGCCCAGGACGGGATCATATATATCGATGAGATCGATAAGATAGCTTCCGTTGGGATAACAAGCGGTCCCGATGTTTCCAGGTCGGGTGTCCAGAGAAATCTCCTCAAGTTGATGGAGGAGACTGAAGTCGACCTTAAGGCCCCGCATGACCTTGCCTCCCAGATGGAATCTGTCATGCAGTTTCAAAGAAGCGGGAAGGTCGAGAAGAAGCGGATCAACACTCGCGATATTCTTTTTATCGTCAGTGGAGCCTTTGCCGGCCTCGAGGAGATCATAGCCAGGAGGCTCAGGAAGAGGGATATCGGATTCGGAACCGGCGCGGTCAAAGATGAAGTCTCGGATCAGGAGCTGCTGCGGAAGGTCAAGGCCGAAGACCTGATCGCCTATGGATTCGAGTCAGAGTTCGTGGGCAGACTCCCCGTGATCTCTGTGCTGGATAATCTCGACGAGGAGGACCTTTACAGGATCCTGGCCAATGCGAACAGCTCGGTTCTCCATGCCAAGAGGCTCGATTTCAAGGCGTACGGTATTGAACTCGCGTTCGAAGACGGTGCCCTGAGGGGACTGGCCCGACTCGCGCATGAAGAGAAGACGGGAGCCAGGGGGTTGGTGAGCGTTATCGAGAGGACACTCATGAAATATGAACGGAGGTTACCCTCGACAGGAGTGAAGAAATTGGTGGTTACGGGGAAGATGGTCGAAGACCCCGAATCTTTACTGGAAGAAGTAATCTTCGATGGTTCGCTGGACTCCTTTAGGGAGGAATTTCACGATGAGACCGACATCTGGCTCGATTTCAATGAGGAAGCGCGAGAGGAATTGAGAAAGGCGGCTGAAAAAGATAAAAGATCCGTTGACGAGATTTGCCGGGAAATATTCAAAGACTATTCCCTCGGATTGAAGCTTATCGATATCGATGCGTTCAGAGTTACCCCCGAGGTGCTCAGAACTCCGAAGCGTTTTCTGGACGGTATCATAAAGGAGCATTATGGCAGGGAAAACCGTGAGTGCGGGGACGATACTGGGGAAGAGATTGATCGAGGAACTGGAGACTGAATATCCTGGTGCCGGGATTACACTCGACTTTTCGACGCCGTTTGAACTGCTCATTGCCACCATACTGGCGGCCCAATGCACAGATGAAAGGGTGAACCAGGTCACAAAGGATCTATTCGTCAAGTACAGGTCACCGGAGGACTATTTCAACGTTCCGCTCGAGGAACTCGAGGCGGACATACGACCTACCGGTTTTTACAGGAACAAGGCGAAGAGTATCAGCAATCTGTCGAAGATCCTCGTAGAGAATTTCGGTGGAACCGTTCCAGACGACCTGGAATCCCTCGTTTCCCTCCCTGGAGTCGGTAGAAAGACAGCCAACATCGTGCTCGGTAACGTCTTTGGCAGGGAAGCGATAGCGGTCGATACACACGTAAAGCGTGTTTCCAGGCGTCTGGCGCTCACTCGTGAGAACGATCCGGACAAGATAGAGCTCGATCTTTGCGAAGTAATCCCCGGTGCGAAGTGGACGTTATTCTCTCACCTCCTCATCTTTCACGGCCGTAGATGCTGCAAGTCGAGGAAACCCCTCTGCGGGAAGTGCTGTCTGTTCGAGATATGTCAGTTCGAGGAAAAAGGGGACTTCGCAGCCTGAACCTTTGATTTCAGGATCGTATATCTTTCGGGGTGTTGGGAAAACAAATCCCCACTACACTACTAACCACTCACT
>CAYTWO010000100.1:0-2949 GCA_964442125.1 uncultured Gemmatimonadota bacterium | reverse complement strand
ACTCACTAATCTGCTCACTATCTCTGGAGCGCCACAATTGTTATGATAAGGGTGCTGACGGCGATCGTGGGTGAGAGAAACTTCTGCGCTTTTGAGAGGAAGCGCTCGGGGACCACGACCGTTTCGCCCGGTTCAACGAAGTCATCCGGTCTGATTTTCCTCTTTTTACCGGATTGATCGTATACCTTCCAGCCACCCGAACTGCCGTCGATGGTTGGACCGCCGGCCATCCCGACGTATTCGTAAGCCGTAAGGTTTGCCTGATAGGGAATGGGCCCCGGATCGTTTACGATGCCGGTCACGTATACGTTTCGTGAATCCATGGGAATTTCGATGATATCTCCTTTCCGCAGGGGGATGTCCGCGGAAGGATCACCGGAAATGAAAAGGCTGTAAAGGTCTACAGGGATGATCGAGTCTGCTGCAGGTTGTTCCCTTCGTAGAATGTAGGAGCCGTTCAGGTCCGCGGTCTCCAGCAGACCACCTGCCCGCACGATCGCCTGGCTAAGGAGGTCACCCTCTCTGTATTCGAGGAAGATCTCGGTCTTCACCCCCCGAACATCCTCTTCCGGGAGCTGACTCGTTCTCTGCTGAAGCATACCAGGGCTTATCTTGCCGTGTACCTCCCCCCTCACCAGGACCATGTTCGTCTTCGGTGGGATATTGATGATGTCACCGTCCTGAAGTAAGGGATTTCCCTCGATCTCTCCATCCTGCAGGAATATGTCCAGGTCAACGCGGTGCCTGTCCCCCGAGGCCATCCGTTTGATCGAAATGTTTCGGACCGACCCCCCGGACCGAAAGCCACCGGCCATCTGGATGATATCGAATAGCCGATCGACGGGAGACACATCATAGGAACCCGGGTAGTAGACCTCTCCCGAGATGTGCACCTTGATACGCCTGATACCGGTCAGCGTGAGGGTGATGGTGATGTCAGGGTAGTATGTGCTCAGGATATCCCGAACCTTTTCCTCGGCCTCCCTGACGGTCAAACCCCTGATATCGATCAGACCGGCGGGGCTGAAGATGATCGTTCCTTCGGGTGTGACCTGGAGCGGAATACTCATTGAAATCTCGCCCCAGATCCCGATGGTGACTTCGTCATGGGGTCCGAGATTGTAAGTTGATGGATCGATTGCCCCTTCCAGGGGGGTGATCTCCCGTGTGGGTAGCTGTCTTCCGGGTAGTTCTTCTCTCTCCTTCAAAATGTCGGGGAAGCCTGTACCGGTCGTGGAGAACAGATCCTGTGGTCTCGCTTGGGCAGTAATGAGGAAAATGAGCAGGAAGACGGCGCTCGACATCTTAATTAGTTTCAACGGCAACACCTCATTCCATGTTCCATTTCTGTCTGTTGTAGAATTTTTTAGTGATGACCAAATTTAAGGTGGGTGAGATGGAAAGTCAATTGATTAGGGGGATTGACGCCTATATCGGTATGTGGTACTATTTATTGATTTTGTTGAAATTGTACCTGGAGTTAAGATTTTGGAAGATCTCATTATCGGTTCGACGGCCTACGCCCCGTATCTGGCGTATACGGGAATATTCACGATACTCGTCCTGTGCGGCCTCGGCCTCCCTGTTCCGGAGGAGTCGATCCTTATCGGTAGTGGTTACCTGGCGTCGAGCGGGTTTCTCAATGACTATATATCCATGGCGATCTGTTTTTCTGGGGTATTGATCGGCGATTACATAATCTTCTCGATAGGGAAGCGCTGGGGATCCGGAGTCATAAGCAGTCGATATCTCCAGAGGGCATTTACCCCACGCCGTCTCGTTCGGGTCAGGAAGTATTTTCGCAAACACGGTGACCGGACTATTTTCACGGCGAGGTTTATCTCCGGCTTCCGCATAGCGGCCTTCATTACCGCTGGCATGATGAAGATAAAGGACAGGACGTTCCTGACGATCGATCTGCTTGCAGCCCTGATCAGCGTTCCCCTCTTCTTTATGTCAGGCTATCTCCTCCACAATCACCTTGAATCCCTCCTGAGGACGGTTAAGAACATCAACCTGTTGCTGGCTGTGCTTGTCCTGATCGTTATCATGGTGTATCTCCTTCACCGGCGCCGCAAGCGGGCAGGAGAGCGATAGCCCCCCTCTGAGAATTGTTTTTATTAATTTCTTTATTATATATTTAGCAGATTGCTAAACAATTCGGTGATATCATCTGAAAGGACATGCAAGAAAATTCAGGAAAGGAAGAAATAGGATGCCTGTCAAGGAATTAAAACCTGAAGACCTGCGCCAGCAATGCAACCCCGCTATCTTCAAATTCAAATCGACGGAGGGGCTGAGGATGCTCGAGGGGGTCATCAGCCAGGAAAGGGCTGTTAGGTCGCTCGAATTTGGCCTCAAGATGAAGAGCAGGGGATATAACATTTATGTCGCAGGATTGTCCGGAACAGGGAAGGCGACTATCTGCAAACGGTATGTCGAAAAGCTTTCGGAGTCCGGGGATGTCCCGGATGACTGGCTCTACGTTAACAACTTTGAGGATTCTGATAAGCCACTGTCTATAAATCTTCCTCCGGGTCAGGGGTGCAAGTTCAAGATGGACATGATGGAGCTCGTAGAAAGTCTAAGGCGGGAGCTTCCCCGGGCCTTCGAGAGTGAGGACTACCAGGACCGAAAAAGGTCGGTGGTGGATGACTACTCCAATAGGAGGAAAGGGCTGATCACAAAGGTAGAGGAGAAGGCCAGAGAGATGGGCTTCCAGCTCAAAAGCACTCCCGCGGGTATCGTTACCATTCCAATCGTCGATGGCCAGCCGGTAAAGGCGGAGGACCTGCAATCTCTCAGGGAAGATCTACGAAAGGAGATCGAAGATAAGCAGGGTGAATTGAACAATATCGTACGGGATGCCCTGCGGGAAACAGGCCTGCTCGACCGGAAGGCGAAAGAAGAGGTCGAGAAATTAAACAAAGACGTCGCCCTCTTTGCCGT
>CAYTWO010000099.1:0-8495 GCA_964442125.1 uncultured Gemmatimonadota bacterium | reverse complement strand
GAGCCATCGTACCGTTTCAGACGTGAAGGTCTGAAAAGCGCATAAACCATTAAATATAAAAGAATGACGAGATATTGACAATGGTCAATCCAACTGATGTCAAGCCAACTGAAACTTTCCCCATTTCTCTGATTGATTCACACTGAAACATGCCCTTGAGTGAGTGTAGAGCCTTTCAGGGGCACCCTATCAAGGAAGTCATTCCGGCTTGTCCGGAATCTACGGTGGGATGGATCCCTCACTGGGACGGGCATCCTCGGTGATGAAATCAATATGTGGGATGCCCTTGGGTGTAAAGGCCCTCGATCTTGTAATGATATCCCTTCTTGGACCTGGACCTTTACACACACCCTGCTCGGGACCACATCCCACCGTAACTCTCGATATAGTTCAATCCCCTTGAACTCAAGGTCATGTCTCAGTGTTTCCTGCATTTTCACATCATGCTTTTTTCAACTATCATGTAAATAAAGGCTTGAGATGTTTACACTAGAAATAAAAGAGAAACTCCAATCAATCCAACTCGTCCGATCCCCCTGTCATACCAGCTTGTCCCACATGTATGTCATTCCGGCTTGTCCGGAATCTGTGATGTCAATAATCTATATCTACGAATAGATTCCCGACGCGCTGATCTTCGATCAGCTTGCAGGAATGACGGAGAGGGAGGTCATTCCGGCTTGTCCGGTTTCACCCAAGTCGTGCTCATGGGCTCGAATCGGCTCGTGGGAATGATAGGGAAGGTAGGGTAGGTTGACTTTTGGCTTGGTTGGTTGTAAAATATGTATGTTAGATTTGAGAAATATATCCTTCAAATCCGCCACCAGGAGGTCGAGATGAAAACATCATTTTCTCTCCTCACCTTAACGATTCTCTTCTCGATACTACTCTCACCATCTCATGCCTATGTTCGATTCTTTGACAAGCAGCAGGGAACAGGCCCAATCCTGATGGAGCCTGTCAACGAGGCCCATGACGTGAGCGATGTCTATATGATGGTCTCCAACATCGGCATAACCGCAACGAATCTTATTACGGGAACCAGTTATAATTTTTTTCCTGCCGGTTCCAGCAATCGGTATGTCTTCGGTACCGGCCTCTGGTTCGGTGCGAAGTTCGATTTTGATGAAGACGGTACACTCGACAAGTTGTTCTCCCAGGCCTATGAACCGATGGGTGCGGGTTCAGAGTTCCGGGAGGGAAGGGGAGATCAAGATCCCGATGATCCCCTGACCCGTGTTTTCGACAGCACGGAACCGGAGGATCTGGCCGAATGGCCACCTCAGTTCAGTGATCCGGGTACAGGAGAACCGATCGTCTACTCCGACCAGGACCTGGTGGCTACCTACACTACCAAAGACAGCCCTCCGAAAATCGGAGAATATCAGATCCCGTTAGAGGTCAACCAGCGGAGCATGGTGATGATTTCTCCCGATTCCATAGACCAGGTGATCTTCTTCATCTTCGAGGTCACGAATACGAGTAACGATGTCATGGAAGAGGCCTGGGTCGGCTATTTAAGCGACATGGATATTGGAACGGAGTTTAGCGACGATCTCACCAGTATTATCAACGACCGGATCACGCCAGCAGGGGATACGATCAAGCTCGATGTCGGATATGCCTGGGACAGCGATTTCTCAGAAGATTATGGCTTCGAGGGTGATCCGGGGTTTGTCGGCGTCTCCTTCCTCCTGAACCCGGGGAATCCGACAGATGGGATCGACAACGACGGAGACGGTCTCACAGACGAGTCACCCTTTAACGGGATCGATGATGACTTGGACGGACTGACCGACGAGTGGGACGAGGTGGACGACCTCGGTCTCGTCAATTTCAGCAAAATCTGTAATTGGGGGGCTGAACCGTGCGAGCTGAACGATCCTCAATCGGATTCAACGGGGTATGACATCCTCTCCTGCAACACCCCGGAATCACCGATCACGTGCCTCGAGAGCACGACGCCCGCCGATGTCCGGTTCATGCTCTCGAGTGGAAAGTTCGACTGGCTCCCCGGTCAGACCCAGACATTTGCCTATGCCTTCGTCTTTGCCCATTCGGTCGGTTCACCGGAGTCTCTCGCTTTCGTGGGCGATCCCCCGAGGCCAGACCCGAACGATCCTGCTCTGAGTGAATTCGTTAGAATTACTGAGCTGGCCCATGAGTTCTTCCCGACCGTTTTTCTTCAGTCCGGGATTGGAGGCGATCCTCCAGGAGGAATCGAACTGCCGAAGGTCTTCGCACTCTTTCAGAACTTCCCAAACCCCTTCAATCCGATGACGACCATCAGCTATGAGATCAAGCAGGAATCCGTCATCCAAGAGGTTGTGGAGCTGAACGTCTTTGACGTCAGAGGTCGTCGGGTCCGGACACTGGTACATGGACCGAAACCTCCCGGGAAGTATGATGTCCACTGGGATGGGAAGGATCAGTCCAATCGTCTCCTCCCCACAGGTACCTATCTATATAGCCTGAGGGCGAGAGACTTCGTTTCTACCAGGAAAATGAACCTGGTGAAATAGTATGACGGTCTCCCCGGAGAGGCTGTATCTCCTCGATCTTACTCCTTCAGAGCTGGAAGGCCTGCTCACCGAATGGGGGGAACCCGCCTACCGGTCGAAACAGGTCTCACGATGGCTGTATAAAGGTCTGGCCAGGTCGTTCGATGAAATGACCGACATTTCCTCTCCTCTCCGTGCAAGGCTGTCAAAGGAGACAACACTTAGTAACCTCGTACCGATCCGCGAATTAAAATCTTCAGATCGATATACCAGGAAGTGGCTCTTTGTCCTGCCCGATGATACACGGGTAGAGACCGTTCTGATGAGCTATGAAAAGCGACGAACGGCATGTATATCGACTCAGGTCGGTTGTGGAATGGGATGTGTCTTCTGCGCGACAGGACGGATGGGCTTGACACGGAACCTATCCGCGGGCGAAATCGTTGAGCAGGTCACCTTTGTTGCTCGTGAATTGATTTCATCGGGACACGGGGCACCACTGACCAACGTGGTTTTCATGGGTATGGGCGAGCCTTTCGCCAATTACGTTAATACGATTACTGCCATCCGGTGCTTGATCAGCCCTGACAGCTTCGATATGGGAGCACGGCGGATAACGGTCTCGACGGTAGGTCTTGTCCCCGCAATCGATAAATTCGGCCGGGAAGGATTTCAGGTAAACCTGTCGGTCTCCCTTCATGCCGCGATAGATGACCTTCGAAGTCGGCTCATGCCGGTCAATGACCAATACCCACTCGGTGAGCTGATCAGGAGCGTCGAGGACTATATAGATAAGACCAATCGGAGGGTGACTTTCGAGTGGGCGTTGATCAAAGGTGTGAACGACACCGTGGAGGAGGCGAAAGCCCTGGTGTCCCTCGTCCGAGGCCTCTTATGCCACGTCAACCTGATCCCGGTCAATCCTGTCGAGGGATATCCGGGACAGGCCTCTCCTCACCGAGCGGTTGATGCCTTTCGGTCAGAACTCGAGAAGGCGGGGATCCCGAGTACCGTGCGGTTGAGACGCGGTATCGATATCGAAGCCGGCTGTGGACAGCTCTTCGCCGGGGAGCAAAGTTGATTGTCGAAAATTAGCCCGTTTTACAAGAGAATTTCGATGGTTGCCTGGGCTCTGAGTTCTTCCACGAGCTTTTCCATTTCGGCGTTGATTTTGGGGCGCCTCAGGATCTCTTCGATCGATTCTTTGACCTCTTCGAAACTCTCCTTTCCGGCAGGTCTTGCGTCGTAGACCTGGATGAGGTGAAGACCGAACACAGACTGGATGACGTCGCTCATCTCGCCCGGTTTCAGGGCAAATGCCGCCTCCTCGAAAGGTGGGACCATCTTACCACGTGAGAAAAAACCGAGATCTCCTCCCGTCGTACGGGTGGGACCTTCCGAGTATTCTGATGCCAGTTTCGAAAAATCCTCGCCGGCCTCTACCCTGCCGCGCAGTTCCAGAAGCAGGACCCTTTTAGTTTCCAGAGATTCTGGTGGTGTTTCTTCGCTTGCGTTGAGCACTATATGTCTCGCGGCAATCTCATCATCATGCTCGTATCTGGCTTTATTGGTCTCGTAGTAATCGGATTTTTCCTCATCAGTGATGACGATCCCCGCGGAGATCTTTTCATCGATGTACTTCCTTATCGTTAAGTTTCGCATGATTTGAGTGGAAATTTGTTCCTCTGTCAACCCCTGTTGTGCCAGACCCTCTTGATACATCTCCTCGCTCGGGTATTGTTTTTTCATCTTTTCGATCTCCTTTGATACTTCCTCTTCAGAGACCTGAAAGTCGGCTTTCCGGCTCTCCTGGAACAGGAGCTCCGCGGAAACCATCGAATCGAGGATCTTGGTCCGCAGCGTATCGATACGCGACGGATTGAGTTCAATCCCCATTTTTTTGTACTGATTCAGCATGTTATCGAGCGATAACTGGAGATTTTCCTTTGTGATAAACTCCCCATTAACGACTGCCGCCGCATTTTCTTTACCGGGCGAACATGCCATGACTGATATTAGAAACACTGGGAAAAGCAAGACAAAGCTGGATGACAATCTCGCAGGCAGTTTCATGGTATGGTTAACCTCCGTTATTAATGAAAGGGGACCACTAAGGACTCCCTTAACTGGTTGAGAGTTACTGAAGAACGATATTGAAAGCTTCGAGGGCATTAATGTATATACGAATAGGCCTGATGTCAACTGGAACACGCCACAAAACCAGCGCGCAAGCGCATTAACCTGGATTGCCGGAAAGAATTATTGACAAAGGATTCAATATGCGATTATGTTGAACCGGGATTCGTTGAAAATGCTCAGCGAGCGCATTTCCCGCGGTTTACCGCGGGGAGCTTCAATTACTGCAGGAGAGTCGACGGTTGAACTGCTATGTTGATTGATTCCAGGTCATTGCCCGAGAATCGAGTTGTCGATACCGATGTCTGTATTGTGGGCGCCGGTTCTGCAGGGATAACACTGGCGAGGGAGTTCACGAATCGAGAATTCCGGGTCAGCCTGCTGGAGAGTGGGGGACTGGAATTCGACGAGGAGACGCAGTCACTCAATAGAGGTGAAGTCACCGGTCTCCCTTATTTTCCCCTGGACATGGTTCGGTCGCGTTATTTCGGAGGAACGACAAACGTCTGGAGCGGGCTCTGCCGTCCACTCGATGAGATCGATTTCGAGGATCGTGACTGGATACCGTACAGCGGATGGCCATTCGGAAGGTCCCATATCGATCCATTCTACGAGCGAGCACAATTGATATGTCAGCTCGGTCCCTTTGAATATGGTGCCGCATTCTGGGAGGATCGCGAAAGGACCTCGAAGCTCCCTTTCAGTGAAGATCGAGTCAGGACAAAAATCTTCCAGTTCAGCCCGCCTACCCGGTTTGGTGCTGCCTACCGCGAGGAAATTACACGGGCGCCGAACGTGGATGTTTTGCTCCACTCAAACGTGGTCGAGATAGAGACTGATGAGATGGGTCGGGTGGTTTCCCGCCTGAAGGTGATGACGCTCGAGGGCAATTCGTTCTGGGTCTCGTCAAAACTGTTCATCCTTGCCCTTGGTGGCATAGAAACCCCGCGTCTCTTGCTGTCGTCAAACAAGGTTCGAGGTGCCGGTGTAGGCAACCAGAACGATCTCGTGGGTCGTTTCTTCATGGAACATCCACACCTTGAATCGGGGGTCTTACTCCCATCGGACCCGGATATTGAGGTAAACCTGTATCAGCGGCATTTCGTAAATGGCATACAGATCTATGGTGTGCTGACACTTGCTGAAGAGGTGTTGAGGGAGGAGAAGCTGCTTAACTTCAGCGCGACGCTTTCGTTTACCAAAGGGGAGCTCTATGAGAAAGCTTACGATTCGGAGGGTGTCAGGTCTCTCAGCTACCTGTACCGGGAAGTTCGCCGCGGAAACAAGCCCGATGATCTATTGGAACACCTTGGTAACATGATATCCGATATCGATGATGTCACCGTCACGCTCTATGGGAAGGCCCTGAAACGAGATCTTCCCATGTTCAGGCTCTTCAACCGCACCGAGCAGGCACCCAATCCGGATAGCCGTGTGGTCCTGTCCTCAGACAGGGACAGGTTGGGCATGAACCGTGTTCGGTTGAACTGGCAGTTGAGTTCGATCGATAAACGGAGCGTAAGAAGGGCTCACCAGATCATAGGAGAGGAGCTGGGCCGGACCGGAGTGGGTCGGCTACGGGCCGAGCTCGATGATAACGATTGGCCACCTTCGCTGAAGGGTGGATGTCATCTCATGGGAACCACACGGATGCACGTCGATCCAAAGCAGGGGGTAGTGGATGAGAACAGCAGGGTCCATGGTATCTCGAATTTGTTCATCGCGGGACCATCTGTGTTCCCGACCTGCGGCTGCGCGAACCCGATGCTGACCATCGTAGCCCTCGCGCTGAGGCTGGCCGACCATGTCAAGGGACTGATGAGATGATAAGGGGGATGAATATCACCAGGAGATTGTTTCTTCGAACGTTGACCATTCTGGGCGCGATTGGTCTGACGCGCCCATCGCGTATCCTGTGTGATCTGACAGATGGATCTGAGGTCGAACTCATCGTCTCCATGTTCGAAGGTCTCTTCAATCACGTCGAAAGCGCCGCGATGATAGGACAGGCTTATCTTGATCGAGTTCCAGGTGAGGCTGACCCCCGATTCCTGGTCGATAGCATCTGTTCGGGCTTGGGGAAAAACTGGCGAAAAGGCTTAAAATTACTTCCCGAGGAACTTCGGATGTCGATCCGGCAAAGAGTTCGCATGGATTTCGGAGATGGGCGGACGGTCATGGTCAGGGGATGGATCCTCTCCGAGACCGAAGCCCGCCTGTGCGCGCTGGTTGCCCTGACCTGAAACCTCGATTGATGATGGTTTTTTTGGAACCTACTCAATGGAATGGGACTCTATACAATAGGTAGGTGTGAGATTCCCGACGCGTTTCTCTCGGCAAAAGCCTCGATAAACTTGCGGGAATGACAGGAAAGGGGGGCATTACACACCTCAATGTCATTCCGGCTTGTCCGGAATCGGCATAGCGAGCGTTCCCGGAGGATACCCTGGCGAAATCAGAGAAATTGGGGAAAGTCCAGAAACTGTGTGCTGATTGACAAAATTGGCTATTTATGGTATAAAGTGGTGATTAGGGTGTCAATCTCATGACAATAGGAGGAGCATATGAGACACATCGAGAAGACTTTCATCCCCTCGTTTTTGATCCTCTTTCTGATCGTGCTTTCGTCACCACTGAGTGCTTATCGGGTGGACGACCGGTTTACAGGCAATGATCGTTCGGTCACCACTGAAAATCCTTCCAGGTTTATCCCCGGTGAGGTCATCTCGAGTATCCCTTCACCCCCTTCACCATTCGGATTCACGTGGGACGGCGAGTACCTCTGGGTAGGGAGTTACAGCGGGATCCTCTACAAGGTCGATTCGACCACCGGGGCGATTGTCTTCCAGATGAATGCCCCCGGGACCGTGGCGAGCGGGCTCGGATGGGACTGGCATGCGCTCTGGGTTTCTGATCGGGATAGCGATCTCATCTACCGGGTGGATCCGGCGACCGGTGATATTTTGTGGACACTGACGGCGCCAGGAGCCTGGCCTGGAGGTCTGGGCTGGGACGGCCGGGACCTCTGGCACTCGAACTATTACAGCCCGAGCCACATCTATTACATGGATGATGAGACAGGCGAGATCTATGACGACTTTCCGGCACCCATGGAGAGGGGGATGGGTATAGCCTGGGATGGGATCTCGCTCTGGAACGCCGATTACATTAACGATGTCATTTTCGAGCTGGACCCGACTACGGGTGATGTTATCCAGTCATTTGCAGCACCGGACGACTCACCCCACGACCTGGCATATGATGGCCATTACCTCTGGGTTGTGATCGGTGGCGGTTCCAATATGCTCTACCAGCTGGAACCAGGGAACAAAGCGGTGAGTGTAGGTCTGTCGCCGGCTGCTACTACCTTGTCTCCCGGTGGGACTCTGGAAGTTACAGCGAGCCTGCTCAACCACACTGAAACGGCCCAGAGCATGGAGGTCTGGGTCGACCTCTACCTCCCGAATGGGAATCCCTATCCAGGGAATCCGCTCGTTGGACCTTTGGCCCCATCGCTTGGTCCAGGAGCGTTCGTGAGTCGCGCACTTTCTCACCAGATCCCGGCAGGTGCCCCAGCGGGGGATTATCTCTATCAGGCAGAGCTGACCATTGGTGGCGATACCGTGGATGTGACCAGCTTTAACTTCACGATCGAGTAATCTTCTGCATTGCAATGCCATAGTAGATAACGGTCTCCAACCGTCGAGCCTACCCGTATAAGGAATCGATGATCCCTTGCATTTGGGCAGATCTCTGTCAATATTTAAGTGCGGTTTATTACCACTGATTCACGAAATTATTTCTACCTAATTTGAGCGATTCTGTCGGGAAGAAATGTGCGTATATCTTGATGCGATA
>CAYTWO010000098.1:0-8622 GCA_964442125.1 uncultured Gemmatimonadota bacterium | reverse complement strand
TGGCCTCAATTTTCTCCATGCCCCTTCTCCGGAGGGTATTGATGTAATCGATCAGCACTATGGCATTGTTCACGACGATCCCAACCAGCATGATAAAGCCTATAAAGACCATCACGCTGATCGAGATCCCAGCGGCATAAAGGGCCACAATAACCCCTATGAGGGCAAGCGGAACGGTAAATATGATCACGAGGGGGTGAATGAGAGACTCGAACTGGCTTGCCATGACCACGTAAACGAGGAATATCGCCAGTATCATGGCAAACATCAGGCTCTGCATGGATGTCTCCATCTCCCGGTTTTGTCCACTGACGCTGAACGAAAAATCGGACGGGAGGGAGATATCGTCGAAGATCTCGTATATACCGCGTGTTGCCCTGCCGAGGTCGATTCCGTCCAGATTCGCCGAAATCAGAGCGGCTCGCTGCTGGTCGATTCTCCTGATCTCGCTCGGTCCCTCCCTCACCTGAATATCCGCCACGGCCACTAGTGGAATGGGGATCTCATCACCTGGATTGATGGTCAATCGCCGAAGGTCATCGATGCTTTCTTTGTCGGTGTCTCGCAATCGGACTCGGATATCTATCTTTCGATCTGATTCACGGTACTCAGTGGCGATGTCGCCCTGTACCTTGTTACGCACAAGTGAAGCCACGTCCATAACACTCAAACCATAGCGAGCCAGTTGATTCCTGTCGTAACGGATCTGGACCTCGGGGTATCCCTTCTGTATGTTGGCCTTGACATCGGAGAGACCCGGTATTTCCATCATCCTGAACATGACCTCGCGGCTGTAGCGTGCCAGTGATTCGAGATCGTATCCCTGGATTTCCACCTCCACGGGAGTCTTGAAGCTGAAGATCGTCGGTCTCGATATCTTGACGTCCGTATCCGGGATCATCGCCAGGCGGTTTCTTAGAAAGTGGATCAGCCTCTCCTCCTTGTCCGCGAGATCGCCCCCGCTCTCCAGCTTTACCGTCAGCTTTGATGAGTGCTCGCCCTCCTCCGCCGATGGATTCGACTTCTTCTCCACACCGACCACGGTGGCAACCTTATCGACCCCTTCATGGGACTGGACCAGTTCTTCTATCGGCGCAACCTGCTCGAGTGTTTTCCAGAGTGGCGTCCCTACCGGCATACTGACTTCGACGTTGAATTCACCCTGGTGCACCTCCGGGATCAGCTCCCTCCCCACGTTCGGAAGCAGGACAAAAAAGGAGATCAGGAAGGGCACACCAGCCGCGATTACGACAGTTCCGGGTTTCTGAACGGCACGCCTCAAGATAACGGGGTATATCCTGTTCAGCCGGTCGTATCCCCTGTCGAACACCCTGACGAGCAGGAAGAAGAGTGGCGCAAGAATAGCTCCGGCCAGTACAACGAGTATCGTGACCACGATAATGACGAGGTGAACAGCCAGGGTCCCGGTTTTGCCGGCAACGGCCATTATCTGATGGAAATAGAATTTCGTCAGGATATAGAGAAGGCCGAATATAAAGGCGAGCATAATCAGGAGACCCTTGATCGCCCGGATCGGTATCCCTGGACTGGAACCTGTCACCTTGCCATACGCCCAGCTCCACAAACTGAGCAGCCCGTCATGAAAGACCCTGTGGGGCTTATAGACAAACATCCCGCTCCATACCGCCACACCATCTCGGGAACGAGGGAGAAAGAGGCCTGTGTCGCGGCCGAACCAGGCGGTTATTCTCTCCGCTTTTACATCTTCCCATCTGAGATAACGCAAGGGCCAATGCCTGGAAAGGAAACGAATGCCGGGCAACAAGGTGAGAATGAGAGGGAAAAGGAGACCTGTTACAGCCTTGATCAGGACCTCTAGGGTCGTCCAGACAAAAAGCATAACCTTTGTGGCAACTTCAAGCAGGAAAGCCGGCACCCGGCGCAGGGACGTCTGGAGTCTATGAATCCACTCCTTCGAATCGGATGATTCCTCCCGGTAATCGATCCCCTCGACAGGCTGACCCGCGTGCAGCCCCTCGAGGGAACTGAACTGGAGAAAATTCGAATCCCTTATCGCTTTCCGCCAGCTTCCCTCGCTCGGCTTCGATACCGTTCGAGACGCGAGCATTGGGATGACGAAGAGTGAAACAGCGAGAGAGGTCAGGAGGGCAAAGACGACCGCAAGTGACATATCTCCAAAGACTTGACCAGCTACACCCTCGACGAAGACGATAGGAAAAAATACAGCGATGGTCGTCAGTGTCGAAGCAATTACGGCACCACTCACCTCCCGGACACCCCGAAGTGCCGACCCGATCACACCGTCCCCCTCCTCCCTGCACCGAAAGATACTCTCTATAACCACAATTGAATTGTCGACCAGCATCCCCACACCAAGCGCTAACCCACCCAGCGACATAATGTTGAGCGAAACACCACCGACATGCATACAGGCGAACGTGGCAATTATGGATATCGGGATGGAGATCCCCACAATGAGCGTCGATGTAATTCGCCGTAGAAAGAGGAAGAGGACGATAATGGCCAGGATGCCTCCTAAAAACGCCGTGTTTCTCACCTCCCTGACAGAATTCTCAATAAATATGGACTGATCGGAGAGGGTAACGATTTGGATCTCCTCTGGGAGCCTGTAGCTCAAAAAATTGGTCATCTCGCTCTTCATGGCGGCGACATGGGCCTTCTCCTGCTTCACACGTTTGACATCTTCAACGCTCTTTCCATTCTTCCCTGATTCCTGTTTCTCCCCGTTATTTTCCAACTCCTCACTCCGTCCCTGTTCCTTCTCTTCCATGCCCTCGACGTAGGCCCTCTGGCTCTCAGAACCGAAGACTGCATCCTTGACCAATTTGGCGACCACGACGGCATTCGCATCCGCTTCCTTGTTAATCTCGATCTCGACGCTTTCCTTCCCGTTGACCCTCGTGATAACTTCCCGTTCGGTATGGCTCCTCAACACCCTTCCAACATCCTTGACCCGAAGGTTGACACCGTTCAGCTCAGCGATAACCACGTTACCGATTTCATTGAGGTCGTGAAATTCGTTGAATGTCCTGACGAGATATTCTGCTTCTCCCTCCTTCAGTTTCCCACCCGCGAGGTTGATGTTTTCCTGGGCGAGGCGCTGGTTCACCAGCCCGATGTCGAGCCCTAAGGTGGCCAGCTGCCTCTCGTTGACCTCTACACGTATCTCCTCTTCCAAGCCACCCTTTATTTTCACTGCGGCTACACCGGGTATCCCTTCGAGTTCTCGCTTGATCTCTTCGTCACAGATTTTTCTCAGATAGTATAGGTCGTCGACCCCATAAACACCCAGGCGCATGACGGGATCCAGAGAAGGATCGTAACGGAGGATGATCGGTTTCTCGGCATCGTCGGGGAAAAAGATCGGATCCAGTTTCTCCCGAATGTCCTGGGTGGCGATATTCATGTCCGTATCCCAGGTGAATTCGAGGATGACATCGGATATCTCTGACTTCGAAATGGAATTGATGCTGACCAGGTTGTTGATAACTCCTACAGCTTCTTCGACCGGTCGGGATATCAGGTTCTCGACCTCCTCGGGAGCTGCTCCTGGGAACTCCGTTCGAATCGTGAGGGAGGGATAGGTGATATCGGGCATAAGGTTAAGGGTAAGCCTGTTGTAAGAGACAAGCCCGAAGACTGCGACCGCGACGACAACCATCAGGATCGCGACCGGCCGCCTGGTAGTCAGGCCAAAGATTCCGTTTGGGGATTGGTTTTCTGTGTCTATGGGTCTTTTCCCAGGTTGCCCGTTCAACTCGCCTCCTCCCCTTCTTCAGCTTCTCTCTCCTCGAGTATTTTAATCTTTGCCCCATCCTTGATCCCGCTCTGACCGACCACTATTACATGGTCGTCGTTGCTGATCCCAGAAAGGACTTCGACGATCTGGTTGTTGGAAAATCCCTTGTCGAGCTCGACTCTCGTCGCGGTGCTCTCCTCGCTTGCAAGGTAAATATATTCTCTTCCTCCGTCGTATACGATCGCATCCCTCGGAACGAGGATGGTATTTTCATGAGTTCCTGTTACGATATGGACGTTTACAAACATTCCCGGCTTGAGTGGCAGGCCATCTGCCTTGAGCCCGACTGTAACTTTGAAGGTACCGCTGTTCGGGTCCACGACCGGGCTGATTCGCTTCACCCATCCCTCGATACCGCTTCCCTGTATAAAATCTGAACCGACTATCACGTCCTGGTCAAGACTGACCTTGTCTATTTCTCTCTCTGGTACGTGAACGATAGCGATCAGGCTGTCCAGATTGACGATCGAGAAGATTTTCGTGCTCGATGCGATCCGATCGCCGACATTGATCAGTCTCTCCGAAACGACTCCTCCAATCGGAGCATCGATGCGTGTATATTTCAGCAATAGTTTCGCTTTCTGCCACTCGAGCTCCGCCTGCCTGAGTTCGAACCTGGCATTTTCGTACTCCTCGACACTGATCAATTTGTCGTGATACATCTTCTCGATCCGTTTGAAATCATTCTCGAGTTTGCGGAAAGCCACTTCCGCCTTTGCTTCGTCTATGGCATACTCTTCATCTTCGAGCCTTGCCAGGACTGACCCCTTGCGGACGTAGTCTCCTTCCTCAGCTAGAAGCTGATCGACGAGACCGGTGGTCTGTGGAAAGACATCTACACTTCTTTCCGTCTCGATCGTCGAACTCAATAGAATGTAGGAAGAAATGTCCCCCAACTGAACGCTTGCAACCTCGACAGGGACTCCCTGGTTTTCTTCGCTCTTCTCCTCACCATCGTCACCATTGGATTCTTCCCCTGTTTCCCCGGCAATTGAGGCTTCCTCGTTCTCATCGTAGCTTGCATTGCCGTTTTTGCTGCATGCAAACGCTCCAGAGAGAAAAGTCGCGACAATCAAAGTAATAGTGACACCTTTCGCGAACTCAGATAACGTGTGGGCCATAAGACACCTCGTTTCACATTGCTATGGAATCTCTTCTCCAGACGAAGTATATAATTAAATCCCCATGTTTGTATTTCATACTACTGAATCGCTCCCGAGAAAGTTTCACCTAATATAGTGTTTCCCTGTGGAAAATCTTACCCCTTTAGAAAAAGAAGTGGAGCTGGAGGGTCAATTGGTCCTGGTTCTGACTGGCGTTTTGAGGGATGAAGCGGTTAATGCGGTAGAAAAGACCGACTTGTATAAACTGTGTCAGGAACGGTTCCACACCAAATGTTAACCTCTCCTGACCATCACGGGAATTTGAGACGTCTCTGTTCCTGTCGAAGAACTCATAGGTGAACTTTGAATTGAATCCATTCGTCAACAGGCAATTCAACTCTGCCAGGAGGGCAATACGATCGATATCAGCATCGCGGATGAAATCGATCTCACCGAGAAAGGTCATGCGTCCGAGATTCGTCCCGCCAAAAACCCCTGCAACAAAATCATCTCCTCTCACCGTGCTTTGACCGTAAGAACCCCCGGCCCTAAACCGTTTATAGGTCATGGATCCGAGAAGTGAGAGTTGGTCGTTCGTAACGTTCAGAAGGACGAGGTATGGACCCGGCATCAGACCGAGTTCAACCCCGACATCGTGACGGTTGAACGTGTATCCTGTTCGGTTCCGGACAAAGGCATCGTCGTCGAGTAGCCTGAGTCCGTAAGGCAGTAGCATACGACCAACCTTTAGATAAGCTGGGTAGTCCCGGCTGGTGATCATTCCGAAAATTTCCCGGTTCATACTCGTTGGATAGACGATCTCGTCGAGATAGAACATGAGAAAATCCTTGATCAGGTCGACCTGGAGATAGACATTCGCATTGCCTACCTGCAGATCATTGCTCGACTCGGCTTTCTCTCCCGTGGAGCTCGTTTGCTCGAAGAGGGTTACGTCGTTGACCCTGAAATTGCCTCCGAGCGAGATGAATTCATTCAGTTTTCCGTCGAAAAGCGCCGATTGCCCGGATCCAGCCATGACCTTCATCGGTAAGAGAGTCTGCGAGTAGATTCCTCCGTACGTGGTCCTCTTCCCGCCACCGGTTTTGTTCCCGTGGCACTGTGCGCACTTTAGCCCTTCCCGGACGGCAATATAGGGCTCTGATCTCAGAATGGGGGTAGTCCCGATAATAAACCATAGAACCACTATAATAAGACCCGCCCCGAGCAATTTTATCCCTCTTATCTTCATGATTTCCGGGTTATTAATTGTCTTCCGCCCCTTCTTCGATCCACCTCCCCATCAATTGAATTTCACCATCCGTCAGAAAAGGAGGGCCATCCGGTGGCATTCTCGATCCGGATTTCTGAGATCCCGATGATACCTTCTCGAGGATGTAGCTGCTGTCAGGCTCACCGATCATGACACGCCAACGTGGAATCATTTGCGGCTCCTCAAAGGTCTGAACCCCAACGAGTCCCGCATGGGAAGAACCCCGGCTCAGATCTAGCCCACCTGCATCCTCACCGCCGGTTGCAAGGTACCCTATTCCACCCGTGGCATGACACCGCGTACAGTTGTCGTCGAAGATCGGCTGGATATCCCCTGCAAAAGAAACCACATCGGAACTTACCGCCTGTGGATCTCCGCTTGCATTCAGTCCCAGCCCATCACCCGAACATCCAGAAAACAGGGTAAGAGTGATAATAAAAGCGGAAAGTTCCTCTAGAAGTTTTGATCTCTGCATGCCTTTAGTTTATGGTCCTTCGTTTCCAATAGCAAATAGAATTCGATCCAGCGAACCGCATCGGTGAACCGAATCCGGATGTCGATCCGCACACTTTGAATCGACCACGGAATGCGGACCGACACCCAATGCAAGCGTTTGTTACTAGGGAATTACAGGGACATCGAACTCGAAAGAGTCTTCATCTATCACAGTCGTGGGGTGCGCACCGACCTTTACCTTGATCGCATAGTGTCCTGATGGGGCACTTGGCGGAACAGAGATCGTAACGGGTAAATCTATCCTGCCCTGGGCGAGAACCTGCCCTGAAATTGGATTGCTCGGCAGCGACAAAACCGATGCGGGGATATCGATCTCCTGTGAACTCGGCAGTACGACGGTTAACCACAGGTCCCCGGATTGATTGGCAGGTGTAAAGTTAAAGACCGTCACATCCACCTCTAGGTTAGATAATGCTCCGGAACCGATATCGTCAGGTATGGCAGCCACCTGTACGCCTTCACCTCCCACGATAACCTCTCCAAACATCTGCAAGGGATGAATGGTGCAGAAATAATCGAATTCTCCCCGCGAATCGAAGACAAAACTGAATGTGCTTCCAGGATTCATAAGGCCCGAATCCCAGATTGAACCGGGAAATGGATCAAATGGCCCACCATCGGTTGTTGTGTGAGGTGTGAACTGGGCGTCATTCGTCCATCTGACCGTATCTCCCGGTTGGATAGAGATGACAGCGGGATCATAATCGAAATTGATGATCGAGACATCAACGGTGGAATTGATTCTCACTGGATCCAGGACAGAATCACCTGTGGACCCTCCCGTGTAATCTGTCAATCCTCTCCCGGCTGAAAGAAGCGATGCGCACAGGACCAGGGAGAAAAGAACCGGCCTCGATTTCAAGGGATTCATTCTTCCTCCTTCCGCTTTATGGTGAAATATATAAGGTAGTAATCGAAGGCTGCCCAGCCTCACAAAGACGATCGAGGTGAACAAGCCTCCGTTTGGAGATTGACTTGAGGTAATACTTATTCTTTATGCGTACATCGAGTATCGTTTGTCAATATGTGGATGGTCATTACAGGGGTAGGCATTTACCGCTGATGGTGTTTTCTGAAGCGATAGACCCTGCAGTTCATATGAGTCCTAAATCCGTCCGGGGCAAGTCGAGGTCATTGATCGACATCACGCATTTTCCTTTGAGCGAGAATATACAAGCTCATAGCCTTGTATATTATCTTCGTTGGTGAAATACAAGGCCTAGGACTTGTTTTATTGTTTTTGTAAGACCTGGTATGAGGGTCTCTTCCCTCCACTTAACTCTCCCTGCAATCGTTTCATTCGTTTGCTTTCCTGTACAGGTCGACATCTGCTCGAAACAGCGTTGTCATCTGGCGGGTATGGGCCTTGACAGATCAGAAAAATTCCGATATAATACCGGAGTAGTACTGTTTTCCCTTTCAGAGATATTGTCGCTCCTTACCAGCAGAATCCTTAAACCTGGAGGACCACATGCCCCACTCCTACCGCTCAACAAATCAATCCTTTCCGGAGAAAGACGGCTGGGTGACAGTTGCCGTAATCTCCATGGCAATCATCATCTCGTTCGCCTCTATTGCCCAACTAAACGCCACCCAGCGAATGGTCATCGGGGAGGAATACACGAACTGGGAATGACCCTCCTGTCCCGCAGCCGACCGTGTGTTGGACGAAATTTACAGCCGCCATCATGAGACCCTCACCATCATTCGCTACCACGCGTGGTGGCCAAGTTCGAGTGATCCTTACTACCTCGCGAATATCCAGGAGAACACCGCCAGGATCAATTATTACGGTTCGGATTACACTCCCCACCTCTGGATAGACGGAGATGTCGACGGAGAATATATTACCAGCCAGTGGGAAACTCAAATTAGTAGCGAGGAAAGTGTGCCCAGCCCACTGAGTATTAACCTTGCCGCCAACTACGGTG
>CAYTWO010000097.1:7193-8918 GCA_964442125.1 uncultured Gemmatimonadota bacterium | reverse complement strand
ATCCACCCCTTGTCTATCGGTGTTCGAGACCATAAATTGAATCTGCGGAGGGGGCAGTCTATGTCACGACGAAACATTTCCATACTCATCACGTTCCTCCTGCTCGGCATCGTCACGCGGCTATGGTTCATCCAAGAGACAAACCTTACCTATGAGGATTCCCTGATCTCTTTCCGGTACGCGGAAAACCTGTCGGAGGGAGGAGGATTCGTCTATAACACGGGAGAGAAAATCCTTGGAACAACCAGTCCTCTGTGGACTCTTCTCCTCGCGCTCCTGAGGGTGGCCGGTTATGATAATACCATCGACAGCGCCAGGTTTCTGTCGCTCCTCTTCGACACGTTGACGGTCCTCATCCTGATGACGACATTCTGTTCCCTTAAGCAACCCCGCTTCGCCTCGCTATGGGCAATTCTCTTCGCCTCTTCGTCCGGGATCGTTCCGATCACCATGTCGGGGATGGAAACCTCTCTTCTTATTCTCTCGATGGCACTCGCCATCAGGGGGATTGCGCTGAAAACCTCCCTCCTGGCCATCGGGGCCGCCATGACGGTACTGACACGAATTGATGGTCTTCTCTTCGCCGTGCCCTTTCTTGCGGCCTCTCTGATTACAGACAGGAGGTGGGGATTGAGACAGGTGGCAATGACTGTGATCCTGCTTCTGCCCTGGCTGGTCTTCTCCACCAGCTACTTCGGTGACCCTGTCCCGCAAAGCCTGAAAGCCAAAATGGCAGTGTACGATCTCGGCTTTTCGTTCTCCGCTAAACCATTTATAGAGCGATTTACCCCTATTGGCCAGGCGACCCTCATAAAATCCCTCGTCAAGGCAGTCTCCTCTATCGTAATCCTCGCAGGTATAGCTGGAGTGAGAAAGGGAACTCATCCCCTCCTGCCGGTCGCAGGTTATTTCTTTATATATTCCGTTCTCTTCATGAGCTCAGGTGGGCTGATATTCCCGTGGTACCTTACACCGGCAATTTTCGCCTACGACCTCATTCTTGCGACCGGATTCGTCATGCTCCTCGGTAAGGCTGAGAGTTGGATCGGGAAAAAAGCCGCCGACATAGCGACGTGCTTTGTCATAATCGCTATCGCCACCCTTAATATCTCGATCCTTTCGGGGAGACTAGACGAGTACAGGGAGATTCAGGGGATAGAAGATGAGCTGAGGACTGAAATCGGACTCTGGCTCAGGGACAACGCGGGATCAGGGGAAAGTGTCTTCCTGGAACCGATCGGCTACATAGGCTACCACGCCGGACCAGGCGTCGGGATCATCGATGAAATCGGTATTGTCTCACCACAGATCGAAAGGATACGGCGTGAAACGCCCGCCTGGTATATCAAAGCCCTCAGAGAGTTGAGACCGGATTACATAGTGGAATATACCCGTTCGCTCGAGGAGAACGTCGCCGAGGGTGCGTCGTCCCCGCTATTTACAAATCATGAAGACCTCGAATGGTTCTACGAAAATTACGGTGTGGTGAAGACATTTGGGGCCATGGGTCACTATCCCCATATAGCGGAAAAGGAAAAGCGATACACGATATTGAAACTAATGGACCGTGAAAACAATGACTGGCATCCATAAAACATGGGAATTTGAGGTGTCATATACTCGTTATTTGTCGTTCCCGACTTGATTAGATTCCCGACGCGCTGATCTCCGATCAGCTTGCGGGAATGACGGGAGTGGGAGGTCATTCCGGTTCATCCGGATCTA
>CAYTWO010000097.1:5752-7093 GCA_964442125.1 uncultured Gemmatimonadota bacterium | reverse complement strand
AAATAAGCGGTTTTGATCTTCAACAAACCAGGGAAGATCTCAAGGAGATATTCTTCTCTGCCATTGATGGAGTGGATGCCTCACGACTGATCCGGGATCGGGTCCACCTGGAGGGTGAAGTTCTCCGGATCGGCAAGGAAGGGATCCCCCTTGACCGGTACAACCATATCCACGTCATGGGGATCGGGAAAGCCGCGGCCCATATGGCCGCCCCACTCGAAGATATCCTGGGGGAGAGGATCACTGGCGGGCTCGTCATCGTCAAGTACGGGTATGGTACTCCCTTACAAAGTATCCGGGTAAGAGAAGCCGGGCACCCTCTCCCTGATGTTAAGGGTGTACAGGCAACTGAGGAGGTCGTCGGAATGATCAGTGCTTGTGGGGAGGAAGACCTGATCCTGTTTCTTATCTCAGGGGGTGGTTCCTCCCTGTTTGTTCTTCCCGCCGAGGGTTTGACGCTCGAAGACAAGATCCAGACACACGATCTCCTGCTGGACAGCGGTGCGACGATCGACGAGATCAATACGGTGAGGAAATCTCTTTCTGCGGTAAAGAACGGGAAGTTGATCCCCATGGCTCAACCTGCGATGCTCGTGGGTCTGGTCCTGTCTGATGTTATTGGAGACCAACTGTCCACGATCTCCTCCGGCCCCACGGTCCCACACCAGGGAACCAATGTGAACCCACTGGAGATCATCGACCGTTACGGCCTAACAGGGAGACTCACGGGCAATGTCCGCAGTTACCTCGAAAATAGACCCGAGACCAGTCGTCTCCCGGATGACTCGCCATCACAGGTCACTTCGCACGGTGTAAAAAACCTTTTGATCGGAAACAACGAGATCCTCCTGGAGCACGCCGTGAAGAAGGCCGAGCAACTCGGTTACGCAACCTGTGTTGCCACTTCCAGTCTACAGGGGGAAGCGAGAGAGGAAGCCGCACGGCTGTCTTCAATGGCGATAAAAATCAAAAAAGGGGAATCCTCGATCAGATCGCCGGCCTGCCTCATTGCGGGCGGGGAGACAACTGTAACGGTGAAGCACAAAGGTACTGGAGGGAGGTGTCAGGAATTCGCCCTGGCCGCAGCAATATCTCTGGAGGGAGAACAGATCGTAGCCCTGGCAGCGGGAACCGATGGTACAGACGGACCAACGGACGCGGCGGGAGCGATCGTTGACGGAGATACATGCCGGAGGGGAAAAGCCACCGGATTGGAACCACACTCGTGCCTGGAGAGAAACGATTCACACACCTACTTCCGCTCGACGGGAGAACTGCTTTTAACCGGTCCAACGAAGACGAACGTGATGGATCTCTACGCCTTTATCATCCCCTGAGATT
>CAYTWO010000097.1:0-5652 GCA_964442125.1 uncultured Gemmatimonadota bacterium | reverse complement strand
CCCTCACATGGATCAGAAGGCAAAGGGGCGCAACCTCCGGCTCCTCGAAATGTGTCGTAATCTGTGCAAAGCCCTCTCTTTGATCTGTCTGACACGTTCCCTTGTGATCCCCATGATCTTTCCAATCTCCTCGAGGGTCATAGGAGGGCTTTCTGCCAATCCAAAATAGAGGCGGATGACCTGGGCTTCCCGCTCACCGAGCGTGTCCAGAGTGCGCTGGATCTCATCGTAACGCACGCTCTCCATGGCCGACTCATCCGGAGACGCCTGTTCCTCATCCGCGAGATACTCCGTAAGCCGGGTATCTTCTATGTTCGGCGGTGGGGTCTCCAATGAGAGGGGCTTCTGCGTGATGGAAAGGGTCTCTTCAACCTCGCTAAGATTCATATCGAGACCCTTGGAGAGCTCCTCAATTGTGGGTGCTCTGCCCATTTCCTGTGTCATGATGTCGGCCTTCTTGCCGATTTTGTAGAGAGAACCCGCCCTGCTGAGGGGTACCCTGAATACACGGGATTGTTCGGCAAGTGCCTGGAGTATGGCCTGGCGAATCCACCAGACTGCATAGGAGATAAACCGGATATCCTTCTCCTCATCGAACTTTTGAGCGGCCCGTATCAGACCCATGTTTCCCTCGGATATCAGATCGATGAGGGTTAAACCACGATTCTGATACTTCTTGGCAACACTGACAACGAAGCGGAGGTTCGACCTGACCAGTTTCTGAAGGGCGGACTTGTTTCCCTTCTTGATCTTTTTGGCCAGGCTCTTCTCCATTGCCTTGTCGATCAGAGGATATTTATCTATCTCTGACAGATATTTTTCGAGTGTCTCGTCGTAATAAAGTGATTTTCCCAACGAACTTAATTTCACCTCTTTCACACCTCAGGAGTTACAGATGACCGAAATGATTGTTCCCGAACAACAAAATCCTCACCCTCAGAAACACATAAATAGCGATAGAAGATATCGTAAGTAATACGACTATCCAGGCCGTAATGCAAGTTTAGCAATCTTCATGCCCGAAGCTGAAACGATATCGCAAAGCCAACCTGAACTGTCCATAATTGTCGAAATTCTGATGTAACTCTTTCTTATCTGGTATCTTAAAGAATATATAACGCGGTGTCAAGAAGAATATCTCGAATCGTGAAGTGTGCACAATACGACACTATATTATACAATTCCTTAATCGATTTACTCCATTCCGAGGGTTCTCTTCGCGGCTTTTACCACGTGCTTCCTGCTTATGCCATACATGTCCAGGAGCTCCTCAGGTTTTCCCGATTCGGCATATCTTTCACCAACATTGACAAAGGATATCGGAACCGGACAGGCTTCACCAAGGCAGCGTGCTATCTCAGCACCGAGACCACCATGCGGTTGATGCTCCTCTATAACCACCACCTTCCCTGTTCTCTCCACGGACCTCAAAAGAGACTCTCTATCGAGCGGCCTGACGGAATACATATCGATCAGGTCAAC
Organism: uncultured Gemmatimonadota bacterium; assembly: GCA_964442125.1. Taxonomy (GTDB): domain Bacteria; phylum Gemmatimonadota; class CAZMKB01; order CAZMKB01; family CAZNLH01; genus CAYTWO01. Next base: position 4,170 of record CAYTWO010000097.1, on the reverse strand, counting down.
ACCGATACCCTCTTCGTTCAGGTCATCCACCGCTTTCATCGCTTCCAACATTGTATATCCCATCGAAACGATTGTAATCTCATCTCCATTTCTCAAGGTCTTCGATCCACCAAAATGGAATTCTTCTCCCGGGTTATAAATTCGGACGGTGTTGGGACGCATCAAGCGGATATAGACCGGGCTATCTTCCTCCACTGCGTGCCTCACAAGCGCTTCCGTCGCGATGTCATCTGCCGGGACAGCCACTTTAAAACCCGGAAGGGAAAGAACCAGGGCAATGTCTTCGACACTCTGCTGTGATGGTCCGTCCTCACCGACCGATATTCCTCCATGTGTAGCCACCACCTTGACATTGCATTCGGGATAGGCCACCGACATCCTCAGCTGATCATACCCCTTGCAGATCAGGAAGACCGCAAAGCTGCTGATGAAGGGGATCTTGCCACAGCTCGCGAGACCAGCCGCTATAGAGACCATATTGGCTTCGGCAATACCGGTGTTGAAAAACCTGTCCGGAAATTTTTCACCGAACATTGCCGTCTGGGTCGATGTCGAGAGGTCAGCGTCGAGGACAACGATCGATTCGTTTTCCCTTCCCAGTTCGACAAGTGTCCTTCCGTAAGCCTTCCGCACCGAAAACTGTTCAGGAGTACTATCTTTCATTCCCATACTCGCTTTCAATCTGTTCGAGGGCCAATCGTGTGTCGTCGGGTGTAGGTGCATTGCCATGATAATGTGTATTGTTCTCCATGAACTCGACACCTTTTCCCTTGATAGTGTTGGCAACTATAACAGAAGGCTTATCCTTGACTTTTTTTGCCTTATCCAGTGCACCCTTGATAGCTATGTGATCGTGACCATCGATCTCCTGGACGTGCCATCCAAAACTCTCCCATTTTTCTGCCAGTGGTTTGAGAGCGACGATCTCCTCGATCCAGCCGTCCAGCTGTTGCTTATTATGATCGATAATCGCGGTCAGGCTCCCGATCCGGTTATGGGAGGCGAACATAGCGGCTTCCCAGACCTGGCCCTCCTGGACTTCACCATCACCGAGAAGGACATAAACCCTGTATGGCGCCGCGTCCAGCCTACTGGCGAGAGCCATCCCGATTCCTATCGATAGTCCCTGCCCCAGGGATCCGGTCGATGCCTCGAGGATAGGAAGCATACGCTTATCCGGATGACCCTGGAATGGGCTTCCAAGTTTCCTCAGGCTATCGAGATCCTCGGGGGAGCAATACCCTGCTTCCGCAAAGGTCGCGTAAAGCGCGGGAGCGGCGTGCCCCTTACTCAGAATAAACCGATCTCTATCCGGCCAATCCGGCTCTTCAGGATTGTGCCGGAGCTCATTAAAGAAAAGCACCGTAAGGATGTCTGTGGCGGACAGTGATCCTCCCGGGTGACCGGATCCTGCTTTGCCGATCATCCTGACCACGTGTTTTCTGATAGTCCGGGCTCTATTCTTCAACTCTATGACTTTATTATCTACTTCCATTGAATCGTTCAGCCTCTCTTTAAAAGGTCCTTGACGTCCACGCCATACTTGAGAATCTTCTTGTGAAAATTCTGACGTGCCAGGCCACTTTCCCTCGCCGCCTTCGAAATATTTCCGTTCGTTCTCTTCAAGATTTCAATAATATAGTCCCTTTCAAATCTGTTCTTTGCCTCCCGAAAACTCCTGACCCCCTTCTTGTTTGATTCCCCCTCATCTTTTCCAGTAACCTGAGGTGGGAGGCTCGATATCTTGACCTCACTTTTTTCCTCCAGGGCGATAGCCCTCTCTACGACATTCTCGAGCTCACGGACATTTCCAGGCCATGAATAGGCAAGCATGGCCTCTATGGCATCTGCGGAAAAAGTCGTGATTTCTTTTCCGAACTCAGTGTTGTATTTCCTCAAGAAATGGCTCGCGAGGAGTGGGATGTCATCTTTTCTATCTCTCAAAGGCGGGAGGGCCAGGTTGATCACGTTGATCCTGTAATAGAGGTCCTCACGGAACGCCTTTTCCTCGACAAGCCGGGACAGGTCTGTATTAGTGGCTGTAATGATCCTGATATCTGTTTGTATCTGTGTCGCCCCTCCGACTCTCTCGAACGCCCTCTCCTGAAGGACCCTCAGGAGCCGCACCTGAAGTGAGGGGCTGGTCTCACCGATTTCATCCAGGAAAAGGGTCCCACCGTTCGCCTCTTCGAAATACCCCCTGGAGGTTCGAATCGCTCCCGTGAAGGCCCCCTTCTCATGGCCGAAGAGGGTACTCTCCAGTAACGTTTCCGGGAGTCCCCCGCAATTCACTGCAACAAACCGCTTTCTGGAACGTTGGCTGAGGTTGTGGATCGTCCTTGCCACCAGTTCCTTTCCCGTTCCGCTTTCACCTGAAATAAGGATGGTGCTGCTGAGCGGGGCGATCTTGTTGACCATTTTGTATACTTCCTGCATCTTCGGACTGTTGCCGATGATATTCCCCGGTTTCAGTTGAGTCTTGAGGAATCGATTCTCCTCACGGAGTCTTTTGTATCTGATCACCTTCTCGATGACCAGCTTAAGCTCCTCAAGATTGTCGAACGGTTTCGTCAGGTAATCTTCCGCTCCCAATTTCATCGCCTCGACTGCAGAATCGATGGTCCCATGACCGGTCATGATCAGGACGGACACGTCATCATCCAACTTCTTCAGCCCTCTGAGGACGTCGATGCCGCTCATCCCCGGCATCTTGAGATCCAGCAGGACAAGATCAAATCTCGTCGCCCTGCATTTTTCGATCGCATCATGGCCGCCGGTTACCTGCAGGACCTCATACTCATCACCTTCGAGTAAGTTGACAAAGAAATCTCTCGTGAAGGCTTCATCGTCGACGACGAGTACGCGATTTCTACTCATGCTGTACCTCTTCCATGTTTCCAGGTTCACCGCATACGGGAAAAACTAGCCTAAAGGTTGAGCCCCTTTTCTCCTCGCTCTCAACCTCTATGCGCCCCTCGTGATTCTTGACTATACCGTAGGCCACGCTGAGTCCGAGGCCGGTTCCTTCCTCTCTGGTCGTAAAAAACGGTTCGAATAACCTGTCGAGATGCTCGGCAGGGATTCCCTTCCCCGTATCGCTGATTTCTACCTGGATTTCGTCTTTATCCCGGTCGATCAGGGTGTGGATCGATATGACCCCGTTTCCTTCGATCGCCTGGGCACCGTTCTGGATAATATTCATGACGACCTGGGCAAGTTGGGTTTCATTCCCCTGAAATCCGGGGATATCCGTGGAAAGGTATTTTTCGATCCTTATTCCCTTGAGGTTAATCTGCTTCTCCAGGAGTGAGAGGACGTCATCGATGACATTATTGATATCGACACCCACAAAATCACGTCGGGATTCCCTCGAAAATTTGAGGAGGTTCCTGATGATCTTCACGCATTCACCGCCCGCACGCTCGATCGTTTCGGCCAGCTTGCGATTGGGATCGTCGGTATTCATTCTACTCAGGAGCAGTTGGACAAAATTCTGGACACCGACAAGAGGATTGTTCAGCTGGTGTGCCAGGCCTCCTGCGAGCTCACCAAGGGCTGCCATCTTGCTGGCTTGAACGAGCTGCATCTCGAGGTATTTTCTCTCGGTGATGTCGCGGTTGATCTCGATGACACGCTCCACGCGCCCATCGGCCCCTTTTATAGGATATGTGTGAAGCTCCACGAAACGGTCCTGGCCATCGGGTCCTGACTCTGCGAACGAGGTTGTGCGAGCATCTCCATGATCGAAAGTCAATGAGGTCTGACACTGTCTACAGGGTTCATTCTGATCATGAAAGGTCCGAAAACAGGTCTGCCCTATGATCTTATTTTTCCCGGTTGATATCCTCTTTCTCGCCGCCTTGTTCGCGAAGAGGATGTTGTAGTCTCTGTCGACTATGGCAATGCTGTCCTCAATGCCATCGATGACGGACTGAAGGAACCCCTTTGAGTCAATTTCCGGAGCTCTATCGTTCTCACTTTCGAGACGGGCTTGCTTTTCCTCTCCCATCTCCATTGACTATCTCCTTTACGTGTCACTTCTGATCCCGTACTGTAACAAATGGATTACTTTCTATTATATGATTAGTTCCAGGAAAAGACAAGAGGGATTGTATTACCTAATTTGAGCGATTATGTCGGGAAGAAATGTGCGGATATCTTGATGCGATA
>CAYTWO010000096.1:0-8972 GCA_964442125.1 uncultured Gemmatimonadota bacterium | reverse complement strand
GCTCCTCGTACTGTCCTATCTTGGCAAGGGCGTAAGTGCGTGCGGCGATGGCCTGCGCCTTGAGCGCCTCGATCTCTGCTTCCCGGAGTGCCCCGATTTCTGCGGGGACAACCCCCCTCAGGTAGTCTTCCACGTGAATGATGTTCAGGACCATTAAAAGAGGAGAAGGCGACCCCTCGGAGTCATGTGTGAGAACGCTTACTTCCACCGCCCCGCGGTAGGGTTTGCCGTTCAGGTGGAGAAAGGAGTCTATGCCTGTCGGGGAAAGGGAGATCCTGCTCAAACCGGTTTCCGAAATTGCCATGCTCTTGTCAGTCAGAGAGATACCGTTCAGTTTGAGGCTCATGAACACGCCGGATGACGCGTGAAAGGTCGAAATTATCTCCCCCCTTTGAAGGCATTGTATGAGGTATGAATCGCCGGGTGATGGAGTGATGATGACATCTTCATCTGACTCGAGCAGTTTGACCCTGACTACCGGTTGCTGGATCGAGGGATAGGTGATCTCTCTCCGAAAGACGGTTTTCCCCGCGCAATTAAAGAGCAGGAGGAGTGAAAGGCAGACTACCAATCTGTTATTTTCCAAGGAAAAAGTCTCCAATTTCTTGACAATGCTTTTGCTTTTATGGTATTATCATTCAGACCATAAATATAAGCGGGTCTCTATCTCTTTGCAAAATAGCCTGTCATCATGGATGGAATAATGAAGAGGATCTTTCCTATATTATTTTTCATGCTCTATTTTTTCTCGATTGGGCCTCTTGATGAAGTCCTCAAGAGTGCACGCTCAGAGATAACAGAATCAGGGGATTTCAGGGTGATTTCCGATACTCTTCCCGCTGATGAGGGCAGAACGATCTCTTACATGGAATCATCGTTTGGGCTCAGTTGGCCGAGGTGGGAAGGCGGTAGGAGCGAGATCGAGATGGCTGATGTCAACCTGGACGGTAACATCGATCTTCTCACCATCGGTGATCACGGTTCTCCCCTTTACGACGAGAAGGGAGTGATGGTTTACTTCGGTGACGGTCTCGGGAGATGGCGTGTCGAGATGTCCGGGAACTTCGGTTACGGCGGTATCGCAATAGGTGATGTAAATGACGATGGCTTACCCGATATCGGATACGCGATGCACCACGACTATTCCTCCAACGATTTCGGCGACCAGCTGATCGAGGTGGCTCTGGGGGATGGCACCGGCCTGAACTGGACCCCGTGGGACGATGGCCTGGCGAGTCAGGGGGAAAGCTATGGGATGTTTTCAACCGACTTCGGTGATGTGGACAACGATGGAGATCTGGACATCGCCGCTACTTCCTTCGGGTTTGGGAATCCTTTGATGGTCTACCTGAACAATGAGGATGGTACCTGGACACACGGTGCGACGATAACTGGCGGCAACTGCGATATGCATGTCTTCACCGGTGACATAAACCGGGATGGCAACCTCGATATCGCCTCTTCCTATCAGGACGGTTCGGTCTTCTTCGGTTATGGGAATGGCGAGTTCTATGACGCGGAATTCAATCTGCCATCCGCAGGATTTATGGGCCGTGATGGGCTATCTCTGGGGGACATCGATAACGACGGTGGCATGGATCTGGCCTACATCAACGATGGTGGTCTCCAGGTGTGGGCATTCGATGAGGTAGAATCCCTGTGGGTCGATTATTCGGGCAACCTCCCGTCATCCGGAGGTTTCGAGATGGCTCAATTGTACGACATGGATGCAGATGGGTACTGTGATGTGGCAGCTGCCGGGTCCGGGTGGGTCGAAATCTGGACAGGGGATGGCGACGGCAACTGGACCTCGGTGACCAGTTACAACATCGCGAACGATCCGAGCTGTGCGTTCGAGGCATTTCGCGTGGGAGGAGACGCCGACCACAACGGTTACCCGGACATTGTCCATCTGACCGATGAGGGGGGTCCTTTCAACAGTTACAATCACATGCGCTTCTACAGGGAATCCTCTATCCCACAGGATTTGAGCCTCTTTGCCGTCTATCCCAGGGGTGGGGAAGTCTTCCCGGGTGGTTCAGGACGATTCACGGATTGGCTTTCGGGCGTTCCCGTTGGAGAGAATTCCGCGGTGAAAGTGGAACTGTCTACGAGTGGGTCATCGGGCCCCTGGTCTACCCTGGGAGAGGATCTCCTCAACAATGGACGTCTTCAATGGACCATCCCGACCGATATTACCTCTGTCGACTGTTATTTACGGTACACTGTCTATACTGCTTCGGACAGCGTCGTGACCACAACACCGAGGCCTTTCGTTATCCTGGGCGGTCCAGTAGATCTGCAGATCGAAGTGGATCCCGTCGATCCACCCATTACTATCCCACCATCAGGTGGCACTTTCGATTACATCGTGCGGGCAACGAACAACGAGGTGACCGCGCAGTCATTCAACGGCTGGATCATGGTTACTCTTCCTTACGGAATGGAGTGGGGTCCGGTGATAGGACCCGTTACTTTGACTCTTCCAGGTGGAGGATCGGTCGAACGCGGTCTCACGCAGTACGTCCCCGGTGGCGCGCCACCAGGTGATTACTATTTCAACATTTACGCGGGTATATATCCCATCCAGGTGTGGAGCAGCGATAGTTTCCCTTTCACCAAGTTGGAACCAATCGACTGACCAGGAGTCGGTTAAATTTACCGTCGCTTGAAGAATAGCTCTCCTATATTTGCAATTGCCCTCGTAGCCTGTTTACAATCTTGCGAAAAGGACGATGCCCGGGCCCTGAATACGGTTCATATTGAGACCTCGGACAATGTAACAATAGAAGGCGACCTGTACGGTGATGGAGATATTGGCCTCGTCATGGTTCACGGCCTCTATTACCTGGACGGAAAGGATTCGTACCGTGACGAGGTGCGTTTTTTCGGAAATAGAGGTGTGTCCGCCTTGGCGATCAGTTTTCGGGGATATCCTTCGAGTGATGTTCCCCCGATGGATGATGGGAGGGTACGTGACATCGTTGCCGCCGTGAACCATCTTGCGGGCGCCGGATGTACAGAGATCTACGTGCTGGGGAGTAGTATGGGTGGCTGGATCGCCCTCCAGGCCGTTCATGCACTCGATGCTATCCCATCTTTTGCCGGCCTGATAATCCTCTCCGCTGGTCGTAAAGGATTGGCCGCTGGAGTTTCGTGCCGGAAATTGTTTATTGCCGCCGAGGATGACCCGAACGTACTGGCTGATATGCGGGAACTCTTCAAGGTCGCCTCGATGCCGAAACGGATGGAGATCTTCAAGAGCGGTGGGCACGGGCAGAAACTCTTCCTCACCCGCGGTAACGAGGTTCGATATCTTATATATGATTTTATGACAGGGGAGTGAGAGCAGCAGTCATTCCGGCTTGTCCGGGATCGCAGCACCTCAATACTTTGGTACCGTCGGATCGACCTCCTCCGACCAGGCGAGTATCCCTCCCCTGAGGTTCCAGACCTTCTGAAACCCCGCTTTCCTCAGGAATTCTACCGCCTCCGCTGAACGAATGCCTGACCGACAGTAGACCACGATCGTGCCGGTAGAGTCGAGTTCGTGGACACGCTGCGGTAGCTCCAGGATGGGCAGAAGATAGCCATCGATATTGCAGATCTGGTATTCATGCGCTTCCCTGACGTCTAAAATAAAAATGTCTTCCCTCGCATCGAGTCGCCGCATGAGCTCTATCGGCTCCATTTCAGGCACATCGACGGAAGGTTGAGCCTGATCACCCCTGAGGCCGCAGAATTCATAGTAGTCGATCAGTTTTGTCAATGTTGGGTTTGTGCCGCAGACCGGGCAATCCGGGCTCTTGTGCAGTTTGAGTTCCCTGAACCTCATTTTCAGGGCGTCGAACAGCAGAAGCCTGTTTTTTAGGACCTCACCCCTTTCCAGGATAAGCTTGATGGCCTCATTAGCCTGAATCGCGCCTATTATCCCCGGAAGGACCCCCAGTACACCACCTTCAGCACAGCTCGGAACCAGCCCCGGAGGGGGTGGCTCGGGGTAAAGACAACGGTAACAGGGGCCTTCGGGCAGCGCGAATACGGTAGCCTGACCCTCAAAACGAAAGATGCTGCCGTATACGTTCGGTTTACCGAGCATCACACAGGCATCGTTGACGAGGTAACGGGTCGGGAAATTGTCGGTTCCGTCTACAATGATATCGTAGTCATGGATGATGTCGATTGCGTTCTCGCTCATCAATCGGGTCTTGTGCGTGACGATATCTATATCGGGGTTAAGGGATTCGAGTCTTTCTCTCGCCGCCTCCAGCTTTGGACGGTTCACGTCATTGGTGCTGTAGGTCACCTGGCGCTGGAGGTTGGTGTAATCGACGACATCGAAGTCTACGAGCCCGAGTCGTCCTACACCGGCTGCCGTCAGGTAAAGGCCGATTGGCGCTCCAAGCCCTCCGGTACCGATCAAAAGAACACTGGCAGATTTCAGTTTCAATTGCCCTTCCATCCCGACTTCGGGCATGATAAGGTGCCGGCTGTATCTGAGGATCTCCTCCTGGGACAGTGTGTTTATCCGATAATCAGCCTTCCCTTCTGGTCCATCGTTTCGAACCTTTCTCTGCGCTGCAATCGGGTTCCTCAATTATTATCCCCCCCTGCGATGGACGGAACGATACTGACGGTGTCATTGTCGCTCAGGGAGGTCAGATATCTATCGAGATACCTGATATCCTCGTCGTTCACGTACACGTTAACGAAGCTCCTCAATTCGCCCTTTTCGTTGAAAAGATGCCTTCGAAGTTCAGCGTGTTCGGCCACCAGCTTTTCGAGGAGCTCTCCCACATTTACGGCATCGTACTCCTTCGATTCCTGCTTGTCGGCGAAATGTCTGAGCGGTGTTGGTATCAAGATCTTTACGGACATAATTTTTACCTCATACATGCTTAGTCGTTAATTCGAGAGGAAACACCGAAATCTGTTCCTTCCTGAACCTTGAGCGGTCATCGGTTAGTCTCCAGCTTGACAATTCCCGTGGTATGCCACTTTCAACCTCTAATATCAGGTATGAATACCAGGGGAGGGCATTCTCCCGATCGAACTCGGAAGGTTTTGCCGGATGATCCGGGTGGGAATGGTAAAAACCCAGAACCTCCATGCCTCTTTCCCTCGCGAGTTTTTCGACATGAAAGTGATCATCGGCTGTAACCAGGTACCTTGTCCGAGCCTGCTCATCACCTCGTCGATTGTCGAGAGACATGAGTTCCAGAACCTTTCGCTCTTTTTCGCTCTCGTGACCAAGAATTGCCCCGCAGCATTCGTTCGGATAACTGTTCACACCATGCACACGGATCTTTTTCAACAGATCTTCTCCGACTTCGAGCATCATTGTTCCTCCCAGAAGCGTTCACTCAGGTATCTCTCTCCACCATCTGGGAAAACGGTCACGATAACGGCGGGTTCATTTTCAGGAAGCCTCCGCGCGAGATCGAAGCATCCCACCAACGCCGCGCCCGACGAGATCCCCACCAAAAGTCCCTCTTCCTGAACAAGCCTGCGAACCATTTTGTAGGCATCCTCGGTCGAGATCGGAAATCTGTCGTCTGCCAGTTTACCGTCGTATATGCCCGGAATAATGGAGCTCTGCATATATTTCATGCCCTCCAGTCCATGAAAGGGACTGTCGGGTTCGAGTGAAATACACTGAATATCTGCGTTCAACTCCTTCAGTCTTCGTGAAACGCCGATGAAGGTACCCGATGAGCCGAGGGCAGCCACGAAATGCGTGATAGAGCCTCCGGTCTGCTCCCATATTTCGATTGCCGTACCGTCATAATGAGCCTTCCAGTTTGCCGGGTTGTTGTACTGGTCGGGATAATAATATAGGTCAGGTTCCCGGTCGTAAATTTCACGGGCTTCCCGTATGGCTCCGTCTGATCCCTCACCGGGATCGGTAAAGACGAGATCCACATTGTAGGCCTTCAAGGTGCGTTTACGTTCGGGACTCGCGTTGCCCGGAATCGTTAACCTGACCTTGTAACCCAATGCCCTCCCGATCATGGCGTATGATATGCCTGTATTCCCGGATGTCGCGTCGAGGATAATTTTCCCCGGCTTCAACAGGCCCGTCTTTTCACCCTCTAGGATCATGTTGAGGGCCGCACGGTCTTTTACTGACCCACCGGGGTTGAGCCACTCTGCTTTGGCATAAAAGTAAAAGTGGGGGAACCTGCGTCCGATTCGCTCGAATCGCAAGAGAGGAGTGTCCCCCACCTTTGACATGATTGAATCCGCACGGACCGAATGCCGGTTACCGTTACGAACTGAAATTTCCTTTGTCGTCTTCATCTATTCGAAATACTTGAACCTGCCATCTTGAGTATTAGTTGAGCTTTTTCAGCACTTCCGGTTGTTCATCACTTCTTTTTATATAGACAAATAATGGACAAAGTCAACGGGTGAACGGACCCCTCCAGGGCTTGACAAAGCGTGTGAGGAAAACCCATATAGATTCCGACAGACCTCCTGGAAAGACCATGAAAGGTTGAACCGGGGTCGTAATAAACTTCAATTACATTTTTGAGCTAAAGAGCGTTAATCAAAGGAGAATGATATGTACGCCAAATTGCCGGACCTTCCCTATGCATTTGACGCGTTGGAACCTTACATCGACGCGAAGACCATGGAGATTCATCACGACAAGCATCATGCCACGTATGTTAATAACCTGAATGCGGCAATCGAGAAACACCCTGATCTCTCAGATCACTCGTTGGTGGATCTCCTGAGTGACCTGAACAGGGTCCCGGAAGATATTCGTGCCGCTATTCGTAACAGTGGTGGTGGACATTATAACCACTCTCTCTTCTGGATGGTTATGACTGCAAAAGGGAGCGCAGAATTGGGTGGAGAACTTGCCGAAGCGATCAATACTTCTTTTGGTGGTTTTGCCTCTTTTAAGGAAGAATTCGAGAAGGCTGCCATTACACGGTTTGGCAGCGGTTGGGCATGGCTCTCGAGAGACAATGATGGCGGACTCGTGGTCAGCTCTTCGGCCAACCAGGATACGCCGCTCTCTGACGGGCTGGCACCAATACTCTGCCTCGATGTCTGGGAACATGCCTATTACCTGAAGTACCAGAACCGTCGGGCTGAATACGTTTCGAACTGGTGGAATGTTGTCAACTGGGAGGAAGCAACCCGACGTTTTGAAAGCGCGAAGTAGGGTTAGAAAGGAATTCAACAGGTAAGTGGAGGTGCATCATGACAGACTATCAGCCCCTGAAGGGTTTACCACGTCTGAACGAGCCCGCCCCGGATTTCAAGGCGGAGTCCACACATGGACCCATCAAGCTTTCCGATTATAGGGGAAAGTGGGTCGTTCTTTTCTCTCACCCGGCCGATTTTACACCGGTCTGCACGACTGAGTTGGCTGAGTTTGCCCGTCGATCCATTGATTTCGAGAAACTCAATACTCAGCTGATCGGGCTGAGTGTCGACAGCGTGTTCTCTCATATTGCCTGGATCAGGAATTTTGAAAAACATCTGGATGTCAAGGTGTCCTATCCTCTGATCGCTGACCTTGACACACAGGTTGCTCAGCTCTACGGAATGATACACCCGGGGGCAAGTTCGACGGCAACGGTGCGCTGCGTCTTCATAATCGACGACGAGGGGATTCTCAGGACAATGATCTATTATCCCTTGACCAACGGGCGATCCGTCGATGAAATCATGCGGGTTCTCCAGGCGCTCCAGACAAACAAGACCCAGGGTGTAGCCACTCCTGAGGGCTGGGCACCGGGAGAAAAGGTGATCATTCCACCACCTTTGACAACGGATGAGGCGGAGAAAAGAGCACAGGATAAGTCCTTCGAAGTTACCGACTGGTACTTCGTCAAGAAGACGGCATAAACAGCCGTAGCTACAGCATGGTAAAAGGGTCGGGCAAGAATCCCGACCCTTTTTTATTTACTGTCACCTAAGTTGAGCGATTCTCTCACTCGAACTGCACGCATCTCTTGCGCGCCAAGTGGTCAGATTCATAAATACGATGCCGCCGATGCATCCCGCTCCACTGCGTTGATCGTCGGTTAAATACCACTGCGGGTATTTGCGCTCCTCGCGCCTTGTGGTTCGGTCGCCTTGACGGCCTCGGTGCGTCACCCTATTTATGAGCAGGACCACTAAGGGGGAATTTGCCAGTTCCTGATAATTAGTGTAAATTCCCTCTGGTTTTGTTAAATGGTCTACAAGGTTTTATCCCTGAACCGGTGAAAATTAAAACGGGAGCAACAATCTTGCGGATTATATTGTCATGAACAACCATAACTGAATGATGCAGAGGCGATTTGGTGTCACTCAATCCTGAAAAGATCCTGGAGGAGTGCAGGATTACCTACACTCTATCACCCGGTCCGGGCGGTCAGAGGCGGGATAAGAAGAGGACGGCTGTAAGGCTGGTTCATATCCCGACCGGAATCATAGTTGTCGTGGGGAGGAAGAGGTTCAGATCACAGAATCTCCGTGAAGCGCTGGAGCGTATGGTTAGCCGGATCGAGGAGCGGCAAAAGGGGAAGAAACCCCGAATTCCAACCAAAATTCCAGGGAAAGTAAGGGAAACGATCCGCGAGGAGAAGAAAAAGCGATCGATAAAGAAGGGCCTCAGGAGGAGGGTCTCAAGGGATGATGAAGACTGAAACAGTTCTTGTCTCATAAGATCTCTATCCACATTTCTTCAAGTCTCTGACGAAAAGTGTTGACATTTTTAATTCACCCTGTAAATTGGGAAAATCAAGGGAATAATTGAAGTTCTGGAATCCAGTATCGATTTTGAAACCCTGATTTTTCTCCATATTGTTGTAAGAAATACTTCTATGGTGCTGAATTGACCGGGACCTCCTCACTTTCCTTATCCATACAGCATCATCGTCTTCGGTGTCCAATAATATCGAAAAAACATAGTTATACCTAATTTGAGCGATTATGTCGGGAAGAAATGTGCGGATATCTTGATGCGA
>CAYTWO010000095.1:0-8995 GCA_964442125.1 uncultured Gemmatimonadota bacterium | reverse complement strand
AGCAGGGGACTGAAAATCCCTGTGTCCGTGGTTCGATTCCGCGCCCCGGCATCTTTTTTTGTCCTGCGGAGTATAATCCCCTCGAGCCGCATTGGTGTGAACAGTGTAATTCAACTACTTATCGAATATTGTAACAATTATTGTCGAATTCCAATACAAATTGGTGGCAAACAGTCGCAAAGAGGCGTTTCAAAGGGCATCCAGAGAGACTAAACGAGGAGGCTTCAATGTACGGACACGTAAACGGCAAGAGGGATATTTCAGAGAAAGTAAAGGTCCTCGCTCTCCCTATCCTTCTTCTCTTTTTACTCTTGACATCGATCATGCCCCTTGACGTAATGGGGGATGACCTCTCGGTTAACGGAAGTCTTTACCTGATAAAGGATCAGACCGGAAAAGGAATTGATGCGCTCGAAGAGATTCCTGTCGAGCTCTACCTTCGAATCCCACCTTATTACATCATCTCAGCGCCATTCGATTCAAGGGCTTCCATCGAGAAAAAAGGGTTTGAGTTCCACGAGATCGGTGCGTTGGAAACGGGCAAATCCCTTTTTCTCCTCTCACGTCCTCATGCTTTGAAGGCAGGAAGCAGACCATCGGCCGGAAAGGTCTTGTATCAGGGAGATGACTGGTTCCTGGTCAAGGGCGAACAGAGTCTCGTTCCACTCTTCGGGGAGGAGGAGTTTGAAATTTCGCATATACCACTTCGTCCGCTTCCACTGAAGGTATCCGGGGGACAGGGTAGCTTGAGGATAGGTGAAGTACATATCCCATCCGAGGTGAGCCGTAAAATGGCGAGTTCGGATTCAACCATTGGGAGATATATCCAGAGGCTCCAGAACTTCCAGACCAGATACTCATATACCGATTCTGTCGTCGCTTCTGCCGAATGGATCTACGACAAGTTCGTCGAATTCGGCTTTACCGATGTCGCTTATGACTCGTTCTGGTTCGATGACACCTGGCAGAGGAACGTTGTCGCCACCAAGGCCGGCAGTGTAAATCCCGACAAGGTTATCGTCATCGGCGGGCACTACGATTCAGTGACTTACTCTGGCCAGTGTGACCCGATGACCTGGGCTCCGGGTGCCGACGACAATGCTTCAGGAACAGCACTCACGCTGGACATGGCGAGGGTCCTGGCTGGATTTGACAGTGAAATAACTTTAATATTTGTCCCATTTGCGGCAGAGGAGCAGGGGCTCCATGGTTCGTGGCATTTCGCGGAGGAGGCCTTCAACTCCGGGATGGATATCCGGTTGATGATCAACATGGATATGATGGGCTGGGTTCCTGATCCCTACCTCAACGTGGCGATCCATACGGACACGCAGTCGAGACCTTATGCAGAATTGATGAGTCAGGTAGGTCAGGACAGCACGACCCTTATCCCCCAGATCGGGAGCTCGGGAGGGGGCAGCGATCACTTCCCCTTCATGCAGTACGGTTACAATCATGTATATATAGAGGAAGGAGATTTCAACTTTACTCACTGGCACCAGTGCAGTGATTCGTTGGGGAACCTGGATGTGCAGTACATGGAGCAGATTGTCGATATGATCCTTCCGACCATAATCCTGGTTGCCAACGCGCCGAGCGCTCCGACCGGGCTCGTAGCGACGGATCATGGCGATGGGGAGCGAATAAGTCTCGATTGGGACGCGAACATTGAGCCGGATATCTGGGGATATCATGTCTTCAGCGGTCCATCGCCCGGTGAGTATAATCAGGTTGATACTTCACTGGTCAACTCCTTCACACTGGAAGGTTTGACACCGGAAGAGAGCCTCTATGTGGCGGTGTCTGCCATCGACAATGACGGCTACGAGAGCGTGAAGAGCGATCCGGTGGGTACGATACCTCTTAGCCGGCCCAGGGCACCGTCGGGACTTGATGCGACATCTTATTCCGATCGAATCGGGCTTTCGTGGGACGAAAATACCGAGCTCGACCTTGCCGGGTACTCCGTCATGCAAGGCACGCGGGGCGGTTGGGATTTCTACGAGATCGCGTCGCTGCCGCCAACAGAGACGACCTACATCGATTCCCTGGTCGATCCGTCCATCTATTACCTCTACTTCATCACAGCGTTCGACACCAGCGGAATGGGGAGCGATCCCTCCGAAATTGTGGGGGGGCGACTCGCGACCCATGATCGGGGAATCCTCGTGATCGACGCGACATTCGATGGAACGGGTGGGCCTTTCTCACCGACCGACGAGGAAGTGGACCTCTTCTACGAATCTACGATGGTAGACTTCAATCTAACTGCGCAGTGGAATCACCCGGACAGCCTCGCTATTGGTAGAAGGCCGATGGATGCCGACATGGCTATCTATTCGACTGTCGTGCTGCACTGGGACAGTCGGTTAGGAGATGACCTCAGTCCGGATACGTTGAGCCTGGCGAAGTATCTGGATAATGGGGGAAACCTCCTGGTAGTCGGTTGGTCCTTGCTCACGAATCTGGCGGGAGGTCAGGAGAGTTTTCTGCCAGGATCCTTCTTTTACGATTACCTGAAGATAGGATCGTTCATCCTCAGTCAGTCGGGAGATGTCGATTTTATCGGTGCGAGGGGGGTTGCAGGAGAGTATCCGGATATCTCGATCGATGTTGAGAAGGTACCGACAGGAGCCCTTTTCAACCTGAACCTCTTCGATGACGTACCGATTGCGGGAGAGGAAATCTACACGTATATCTCATCGGATTCATCCAGTTCCCAGTATCATGGGATGGGATCCGGTCTCGAATATATCGGCGGAGATTTTGGTGTGGTGGTCCTGAACTTCCCACTATATTATATGGACTCACAGGAGGCGTACGGGCTTGTGTCGAACGTGATGACATCATTCGGGGAGGGTCCCGCTCTCGTCGAGGATGGAGATCCCGCGGGTGATGCGGGATTGCCGAGGGTTTTCTCTTTGAGTCAGAACTACCCCAATCCCTTCAATCCCAGCACGACGATATCGTTCGCGATCCCTGCCGGTATAGAACTCGTGCCGACCCGGGTGACGATCTATGACGTACGTGGCCGGCTGGTGAAGAGAATAATGGACGAGGAGAAGACGCCCGGATATTATCGTGTCCACTGGAATGGACAGGATGAGAGGGGAGTAACGGTCTCCTCGGGTGTGTACATCTACACCATTACTGCCGGGGATTATCGATCTTCGAGGAAGATGGTCATAGTGCGGTAGTATCAAATGACCTCATGAGGAGAGTAGGTCATAGTGCGCTGAGTGCCCAGCCAGGGGCGCGGTCTACCAGCCGGCTGAGAGGAGCCTGCCGGGGGAAATACCTGTCATTCCCGCGCCGCAGGGATATGCCTCGCAGACACCTACGCTTCTTTTCCCCTGACTTCAACCTCGACGGGTATGCCATTCTTAACGCTTTCGGTCACGACGCAATAATCTTTGAAGATCTTCGCGCACCTTGCGATTCCCTTCTCCTCACCAGTCTTCGAATCGACCTCGATCGCGATTTTCATCTCTCCGATCCTGAGTCGTCCCTGTTCGTTCCTCGTCAGCTGCGTCCGGACACTGGTCGATATCCCGTTCACCTCGACCTTTGCTTTTCGCATACAGAACAGGAGACTCGCGCTGAGACACGTTCCGACTGAAGCGGCAAGTACCCTGGATGGGTTTGGTCCGTTCGAATTTCCGATTGGCTCGGGTTCATCCAGCAGTAGGCTGGGGACTCCCTCCATCCCGAAGTCGACCTGAAATGCGAAATTATCGACCTGCTTAATGTCGATCTTAAAACCGTCGTTTTCCAATTTGTTACCTCTCCCTTCTTTGTTGAGTCAGCAGACAGATAATAAACGGTGTGATCCACCCCACAGTTTAATACGTCAAATCTAAATCGATCTCGCCACAAACTCCAGTGAGATATATTGTGGCATTCCCTTGGATGTGAGATTGATTCCCGACGCGCCGATCTTCGATCGGCTTGCGGGAATGACAGGGAAGGGAGGAAATTATGTACCTCAATGTCATTCCGGCTTGTCCGGAATCTTTACTTTTGTGAATCGCTGCGCGGAAGCGACTCCCATTTTTCCGGGAGGAGCTTTAAAAGGTGCATGTTTCAGTGTGAATCAATTCGGGAAAATGGGGAAACTCCAGTGGCTTTGGAATTGACGGGCGTGAAGTTTTGTGATAGTTTTGAGGCAGTCTATGGATACCAAGTCGAATAAAAAAGGGATTATCTTCATCTTAACGGTTGTTCTGGCCTCACTGGCGTTTCAACTCTATGAGATAGATGAACAGTGGGTAGGACTGAAAGACTACAACGGGGCGATATATGGGATCATGTCCCGGAACTTCGTCAAGCACGGCTATCTCCGTACACGCTTCGGCCCGGCTATCAATACCGGACCCGTAAGAGATGACGAGTTTACTTACTATCTCCATCACCCGCCACTCTTCTACTTTCTGGTCTCTTTCAGCTACAGGATCTTCGGAGTCAGCGAATGGAGCGCGAGACTCGTCCCTATCCTCTTTTCGATCATGTCGCTCATCTTTTTCTTCAAGCTCATCCGTAAGATCTGGGGGATAGAGGAGGCGTATTTTTCTACTCTCCTGCTGGCATTCCTCCCGATGAACCTTTACTTCAGCCGGGTCTTCCTGCAGGAGTCGTCCATCACTCTCGGCGTAGTCCTGATCCTGTGGTACTATGTCCGGTGGAGGGAGAGTCGAATTGCTTCTGACTACTGGAAAATAGTTGTTCTCTTCGCCTTTTTTGGATTGTTGGACTGGCCGGCGTATTATATCCTGCCGCTCCTTACACTGCATACCCTGATAGTAGATAAGGGCATAAAATCACCGGGCAAATTACGTATTCTGCTCCTCCCTCTCTTTGGGCTTCTCCTCTTCTCGATCAATATGGTCTATGTATCTTATCTCTCTGTGTATCAAGGGGGTGGTGGGCTTCTGGACGCTTTTATCATGCGATCCGCGGCGAAGACGCCGCTGATGGCGTACTCACTGATCGATTTTATGAGGCATGAGGTCATGCGGGGCAATCAGTTCTTTACTCCGATAGTCCCTGTTCTCTCTCTTGTCTGGCTTATCACATTCCTGAGGAAAAGAGCAGATATCGACAGGAATATATACGTCATCCTTCTTCTCCTCTTCGGTTCGATTCACGTCGTACTTTTCCAGGATGCGGCTTACGTTCATGAATTCTGGTTGTATCATTTCTCAACGGGCCTTGCGCTGTCGAGTGGACTTGCTCTCACTGATTTGTCTCGCAATCCCCACATTGCGAAGACGAAGGTCATTCATATTGCCGTTACCATGTTTCTACCCTCTCTTTTTATCCTTTATTCCGCCCGGGAGGTCGTTTCGCTGCACCGCATCGGCGAATGGGAGGACCTTGTGGCAGCTGGGGTGATGATAAACGATAGAAGCCATGAAAGCGATAGACTTATAGTTCACTGGCAAGACCCGCTTCCCAGGGCATACGGTGAATATTTCAGGTATTATGGAGCGCCCATTTACAGTAAGCCCCACCCGAACCTTGCCTATTACGCGGACAGAAATATCCGATGGGGCCTCAAGGATCTCCAGGACTTCGAGTCACTTTTGGATGGTGATGACCCGTACAGCTTCTTTTTATCCCGTATCAGCTACCTGAGGGATGGTATGGATGATGAGGTCGAGGCCTGTCTCTTCGAGCATTTCGAGCCGCTTTTTATGCTGAGTTCCGGGGGAAAAGAGATCGACGAAAGCGTCATCACCTCGTTCCTTCAGGGGGAAGATATACCGGTGGAGGAGGGAGTGATCGTTTTCGGGAGGAAGACCGACGAGTCCGCCGTCCCCCTCCCGAATTGAAGGGTGACTTACTGGCTTGTTCTCTGATCTTGACTTTTATACGGTGAGAACTTGTTATAAATGAGGCCACCGATCCCGATGGCGAGCGGTATAATTCCCCAAACCGCTTCTTCGATGCCTTCGTTAACGTACAGCGCAATAAAGAGGGAGATCCCGACAGCCGTCCAGAAGATCCCTCGTCTCAGGGGATTGCTACCGCAACAATGTCCGTTCTCGTGCCGGAACAGGTCTTCCGGGAGGTCAACGCCCTTTTCCATGGCCTGGCGGATCGTCTCCTGTTCTTCTTTCTGTCTCTGGTGCCTGAAATACATGGCGACGATAGCGCAGAGGATCCCCATGACGATGGCGATAATAGGGATCATGGGTCCCATTATATCCATGATCATCTTCAATCCCTCCTTTTGGGGTTGATAGTTAGTGAGTGTTTCTGTCTGGTTAGACAGGGTTGTTCCCAGAAATGTTTCAAAAATCAGAAATACTTGGTGCGATCTCTCGTATTGAAACAAATCGGGTATTGAACCTGTCAAAATAATAGGGAGTGTTTTCATTGGGAGCACTTTCCAGGCGCCACAGAAGAGAGCCTGTCGAATCAGGTGAGGAGGGTATATTCCTGGATCGGCTCAAGGCGGGAGATCGGGATGCATTCAGGGCTCTCGTCGCGGACTATAGTGAAATGGTATTTAACCTGGCACTTCGAATGGTGCGGGACAGGGAACTCGCTGAAGACCTCACGCAGGAAGTCTTCGTGAAGGTCTATAAGGGACTACCTGGTTTCAGGGGCAGGTCGAGCCTCTCGACCTGGATCTACCGGATCGCTTATAATACGGCCATGTCCGAGATGGAGAAGGTCCGTTATCGTTATGAAACAACCGATCTCGATGATCCGGATTCACCGGTGACAGGTAATACAGCGTTCACTGAATCTTCGGGTGATCTCCTCGAAGCGATCGATAAGTACGAGGCTGTCCAGAGGGTGACCCGCTTGATCGATGAACTCAAACCGGAACAAAAATGGGCAGTGACCTTGTATTACATGGGGGATAAGACGTACGAGGAAATATCGGAGATTATGGGAGCTCCGATGGGGACGGTAAAGACCCTCCTCTTCCGCGCCAGGAAGGAGCTCAGGAAGAGGCTCCGAGATATGGAGAAGAAATGAGCTGTCGTGATAAAGAAGACCTGATCACACTATTGGTCTCGGGTGAGCTTTCACGGTCTGCCAGAGAGGAACTGGAGGTTCACATCAGGGATTGTCCTTCGTGCCGGGAAGATCTGTTACTCGCGGAGGATCTGGAAGGACTCCTTGGCGGGCAGTCTCCTGTCCCAACCCCACCCGGACTGAATGATAGGGTCATGGCAGCTGTAGATCTCCTTGAGAAAGAGAGAGTAGAGACAAAAATAGTGGAGATCGTCGAGGGGAGACAGAGGCTGGTCTTGGGTAAAGATATCCTGCCTTACCTGGTACCGGCTCTTTTCACATCGATAGTCTTGATCAACATCTGGTCTCCACTGACCGAGATTCTCTCCGCAGTCCCCGGCGGCATCCCCTGGGATGGACTAATGGCACTCTTTACTTTATCCGGTGATGGAAGCATCTCTAATGTGGACGCTATATTCGTCCTCCTTTCACTTCTCTTCAGCTTGTTCCTGGGTCTAGGCAGACCTGTCCCGGTTAAAGCCGGATGGCGTGATGTCCTGCCTTTTTGACCCGGTTCCGAGGTTCATATCTTCATCTTTTTCCAGGCCCCGCTTCTATATCTGAGAAAGAGTGTGATCCCGAGCGCGGTTATGTAAACCGTCCCGCCTATCCAGGCCCCAATTACACCACCCTCGAGGAAGCCGCCGAAGAGGTACATCAAGGGCAGGAATACGAGCCACGAGTAAAGGACACCCGCGATCATCGCCCACCTGGTGTCGCCCGCTCCTCGGAGGGAACCCGATGCGATCAATCCCATCCCGTCGAATACCTGAAAAAGGGCCGCCAGGTACAGGACCTTTTTGCTGAAATCCACAACGGCGGGATCTTCGCTGAAGATCCCGGTGAGGTTTTCCGAGAAGAGAAGAAAACAGGCCGCAATGATCGCGGTGTAGAGAAAACCGATCTTGATCGCGCTGTAACCACTGTTCTCCGAGCTCTGAATATCCGATGCCCCGATGTACTTGCCCACCAGGCTGGTAGCCGCGATGGAGATACCGTAACATGGCATGAATGAAAAGGACATGATCCTTATCACGATATGATTGGCTGCCAGTTGATTGTCACCCATCCTGCCGATATACGCCGAGAAGACCAGAAAACTCCCGATGTCCAGGAGAAACTGGATTCCAATAGGGAAACCGACGCGGATCATCCGCCACATCCTTTGTGCCGAAAAAGCCGTCAGATGTCGTGACTTGTATTCGATCTTGAACTTTCCCCTTAAAAAGAGGACCAGGAAGATCACTGCACCCGCAATTTCCGCAAATACGGTCGCCGCAGCCGCCCCCTTTACCTCCATCCTCGGGAAGCCAAACTTACCGAAGATCAGGATATAATCACCGATCATGTTCACTATGTTGGCGTAAATAGCTACTTTCATGGGCGTCTTCGTATCCCCGATACCCCTGAAGAAGCAGCTGAAAGTAAGATAGATAAGAAAGAATCCTCCGCCCAGCAACGAGATCTTCAGGTACTCGTTACCGAGGACCTGGACCTGTTCCGAGGGACCCATGACCTGGAAGAGATATCGGCCGGTATAGCTCAGGAGATAGAGGACAATTCCGCTGCCTATGGCGAGATAGACACCCTGATAGGTGAACCGTGTGCACTCTTCTTTTTCCTCAGAACCGTAGTACTGGGCGACAAAGGTATTTGTGCCCTGTATCGTCCCGTTGAAGAGGGAGTAAAAGGTCCAGACGAGCAGTGCCCCCAGACTGACGGCTCCAATCTCTACGGTACCCAATCTGCTGACCATGAGTGTGTCAATAGTGCTCATCACCGTATGCGAGATCATCATGATGATGGCAGGGTAGGCAAGAAGCCATATCTCCAGGTAGCCTCCCTTTCCCCTGATTCTCGGCATTTTTTCCTGTAATTCCGCGAATGTCATCGTTCACCCGTTAAAAATAGGAGCCATCGTACCGTTTCAGACGTGAAGGTCTGAAAAGCGCATAAACCATTAAAT
>CAYTWO010000094.1:0-9040 GCA_964442125.1 uncultured Gemmatimonadota bacterium | reverse complement strand
CGGACAAGCCGGAATGACGCTGATCCGGAATGACTTCCCTCCCTGTCATTCCCGCGAGTGGAACGAGTCGGGAATCTCATCGTTAGCATGGATCATTTATGCTAATCGATTCCGGACAAGCCGGAATGACGTGGGTCCGGACAGGCTGGAATGACAATAAATATAATACAGGTGAAGCCGAAGAACCGTGATTGCTTATGATGGAGCGGTAGGGAGCAGAACTGCTCACTCCTAACTGCTCACTAATTACTAAACAACCGGCACGGCCTTGTAACCGTAACAGAGGATGCCCGCCTCACCCTCCTGCTTCACCTTACGGAACTCGATCTTTACAGGCATCCCGATCTCGAGATCTCCCGGCTCGCAATCGACTATCTGGCACTGAATGACCACCCCGTCTTCAAGTTCGACGACGCCGATCGCGTAAGGGACCTCGTCCCTGAAATCTGTTGGTCCAACGTGAATCACGGTATACGTCTGGATCTTACCCTTATCCGAAAGCTTCACCTGCTCGAAATCGCGTTTACCGCACTCCCTGCATATCAGCCTCGGGGGGAACCAAACCATCCCGCACCCCTGACACCTGGAACCTTCAAGCCTGTATCTCTGTGGAATTTCTCTCCAATATCTTGCCGATGTTGACATTTATACGACCTCCAGTATGTGAACAAGCGAACTGGCACATGTACCGCCCATATTCTGCGCGAGTCCTCTCCTGGCACCTTCTACCTGTCTCTCGCCCGACTCACCCCTGAGCTGCTCGGTAACCTCACATATCTGAGCAACACCAGTCGCGCCAACAGGATGGCCCTTCGACTTGAGCCCACCGCTCGTGTTGATCGGGATCCTCCCGCCGATTGCGGTCTCTCCGTTCTGCGTGGCTACCCCACCCTTCCCCCTCTCGACAAAACCGAGGGCCTCTATCGCACAAATCTCTGCGATCGTGAAACAGTCGTGCACCTCAGCCAGGTTGATATCATCCGGACCGACGCCAGCCATCTCGTACGCTTTCTTTGCGGCAATTTCAGCCGCTGCCAGACAGGTCATGTCTTTCCTCTGATGGATAGCGATCGTGTCGGTCGCATGTCCGGAGCCGCTTACCCGGACGATCGGTTTTTTCGATATATTCTTCGCCGTATCGAGCGGGCAGATGATGACCGCGGCAGCTCCATCCGTTATCGGAGAACAGTCAAGGATCCTCAGGGGATCAGAGACCATCACCGAGTTGATAACCTGTTCTACCGTTACCCTGAAAGGGTACTGGGCGTTAGGATTTTTCGACCCGTTTTCGTGATTCTTGACTGAGACCTGCGCCAGCTGCTCCCTCGTCGTGCCATACCTCTCCATGTGAGCCCTTGCCATCATCGCGTACAGTCCTGGAAACGTCACGCCGTTATAGACCTCGTATTCCTGGTCAGCGGCAGTGGCTAACGCAAAAGTCGCTCCCCCACCGTCGACGTCCATCATCTTCTCTACACCACCCACGAGCACGATCTCGCTCATACCGGAGGCGACATCGAGCAGGCCCTGCCTGAAGGCGACTCCACCGGAGGCGCACGCCGATTCAACACGCGTGGCCGGGATAGGGTTGACGCCAAGGTAATCCGCCATTAGAGGGCCGATATGTTCCTGACCCACGAAAAGTCCCGAGGACATGCAGCCGACATACATCGAATCGATCCTCTCCACACCTGCATCCTCGATCGCCTTCAGGGAAGCCTCCACGAACAGGGCCCGAATGGACTTATCCCAGAGCTCACCCCACTTGATCATTCCCACACCAATTACTGCTATATCTAACATCGTTTGTACTCCTCGATCATAGTCTATTGTTTACTCGCCCATTCTGATCTTCGTGCGGTACTTGGCGTATGTACCGTAATCGATATGTGATATGTTCCGGTCGACATAATCCGTCGTCTTGAGGGCAAGGTCACGCACCTCGTTTATCCTGTCCGTGACGCAGTAGATGAAGGAATCGCTCCCAGCTCCAGAGCCATAAGAGACCATGAGTATTGACTGTCCCGGTTGCGCCTCGTCGAGTATGGCCGCGAGTCCTATCGGTGAAGAGCCAGAGTACGTGTTCCCGAGCCTGGGACAGAGCAGCCCCGTCTCGATCTGCTCTATTTTGAAACCGAGTCTCTTCCCCGCTGTTATGGGGAACTTCCCGTTGGGCTGGTGAAAGACCACGTAATCGAAATCTTCAGGCTTCTTGTTGGCTATCTCCATGATCGCCCTGGCGGCACCCATGACATGCTTGAAATAGGCGGGTTCTCCCGTGAACCTGCCCGCATGCCTCGGGTAGTGCATATATTCACGACGCCAGAAGTCCGGAGTATCCGTCATGTAAGAGTATGTGTGTTCGACTTCGGCGACCGTATCGTTGCTGCCAAATATAAAGGCAGCTGCTCCCGCCGAGGCGGAATATTCCAGCGCGTCGCCAGGTGCTCCCTGCGATGTGTCCGCTCCAATTGCAAGCCCATACTCCATCCTACCCGCCTCAACGAGACCGAGAACAACAAACATGCCCTCTGAGCCCGCTTTGCAGGCAAACTCGAAGTCCGCGCAGTGAACGTCCGGGGTCGCGCCGATTGCCTCGGCTACGACCGTGCCGCTTGGTTTTACGGCATAGGGATGAGATTCTGACCCGATGTACACCGCGCCTATCTTTCGGGGATCGATCCCTGCCCGTTTCAACGCGTTTTTCGAGGCCTCGACCGACATGGTGATGACGTCCTGATCGGGAGCGGGTACGGATTTTTCCTCGAGTCTCAGACCTTTTTTGTAGCTCGGAGCGTCAGCTCCCCAGACCTTGGCGATTTCCTCGACCTTAATCCGGTATTTAGGGGCATACGCCCCGTATCCAACGATTCCTGCCATACATACCTCCTCCTATATTCTCTACACATCTGCTATTTGTTCGCCACACGGGGGCCTCATAAAATATCAGCGCTTCGCTCCCCTGTCAACCCTGATCCCCCTGCTCACCACTCTGCCGGACCTGCACCTCAAATCTTTTCCACTGGACATTTGTACCATATTTTTACATCATTTATTCAAGCTGGTCCGGATATTGTAAGGACCGATTGAAACAATCTCCACCAGGGAGTTGCTACGCGGCAAAGGGGGCCGTCAATTGCTTTCACACGAAATAACCGCTATTACCATCACGGCGGCAGCTATCGGGTTCCTTCACACGCTCCTCGGGCCGGACCATTACCTCCCATTCATCGTCTTATCGCGGTCCCGTAAGTGGTCCCTCTTCAAGACGGGACTGATCACCTTTGTGTGCGGGATCGGTCACATTATGAGCTCCATCCTTCTCGGTTTGCTCGGGATCGCACTCGGCATTACACTGACAAGGCTTGAAGCTGTCGAATCCTATAGGGGCAATATCGCGGCATGGGCGTTGATCGCGTTCGGACTCATTTACCTCGTGTGGGGATTACGGAGGGCGATGAAAAAACAACAGCACACCCACTTCCACCTCCATGACGATACGATTCACAGCCACAGCCACACACACAGGGAAAGTCACGTCCACGTCCACGAAAGGGAAAAGGGATCGAACCTCACCCCCTGGGTCCTTTTCACTATTTTCGTCCTGGGACCATGCGAACCCTTGATCCCGATACTCATGTACCCCGCCGCCAAGGAGAGTATTTATGGCCTGATCTGGGTTACTATCGTCTTCGGGACCGTGACGATCCTGACCATGCTGACGATCGTGACCATACTCTCCCTTGGTTTTAGCCTTTTTCCCATCGGGCATCTGGAGCGATACATGCACGCGTTGACGGGTCTGACGATATTCCTCTGCGGAGCTGCGATCCGTTTTTTTGGACTGTAGACCGGTGAGATTGCTTCCAGCGAGTGCAGATCCGCAAACCCTTGATATAGTGCAAAGTAAAAAATGATCGATGAAAAGTCCTAAATATTGAAAAAATCCTAAAAGCGCACAATTATTGCAGGAGAGTATGATGTTCGATGAGGAAATGACCCATGGTATCCAGACTTGATCTGACAGAAGACTTTGCCATCAAGGATTGCGCATTGACCGCGATCGCGACCGGGAGACGTGCCCAGAACCTTCGTGAGCTCAGGGACAAACTCCTGACCGTTCACCCCGGGAGCATCTATTATCACTTCTGGGGAGGGCTGCTCAGGCCAAGCTTCGTCGAGCCGGAGTACAACAACGATTTTGCAGCCTGGGCCTATCATGGGCTTCGCGACAGGATCCTCGCGGAACGCCTCGCGGTGATCGACCCGATCGATTTCGAAGACCTCGAGGATCTCAGGCAGGAACTGGTCGAGGTCATCGAAGAACGTCTCGACGAGGTGGAGGTCGTTCCGTGGTCGAAATCCGACCAGGAATTTTACTTCATTCGGTCGCAAATCGTCGTAATCGACACACACAACACGATCACAGACCCTGTAGAATTGGTATCGCTTATTCCACATTTACCTGTCAGCAGCATTTTTTACCACTTTATCGACGCCAGGCGTCGAACCGAAGGCAGCACAGATGACTTTCGCGCGTGGCTTCTGGGGTTCAAGGAGGACTACAGCCAGCTTGCCGGAAATCTTGCCGAAATCGACCCTTATTTTTCTTCACTCATCGACCTTCGTGACCAGCTTGCCATGGTCTTCAGTGATTATTTTTCGAATAGGGGTAAACAATGACAGAACTCCTTGAAGGTTATGCCAAAGTGGCGGGAGAAGATGTCATAGACCATCTGAGACAACTTTCCGTACCGCTCAAAGGGATGAAAATGGTTCACGTCAATTCCACTCGCGTTGGTGGAGGCGTCGCCGAAATCCTGACTAAGCTGGTCCCTCTCCTGAGCGAGCTCGGTATCGATGCTTCGTGGGAGGTTATCAACGGTAACAATGATTTTTATCAGTGCACCAAGGCATTCCATAACGCGCTGCAGGGTAACCCTGTGACCATCTCGGAATCACTGTTAAAGAGATACGAGGAGATAAACACCAATAACTTCGAGAAGCTCCGCCCTGTCCTGAGTGAAGCAGACATTGTCTTCATCCACGACCCTCAACCCGCTCCTTTGTTGAATCTATGTCCCGAAAGACTGGGGAAATGGATCTGGCGCTGCCATATAGATATAAGTCGACCTTACCGCCAGGTATGGAAATACCTCCGTGGTTTCGTGGCCGGTTACGACGCAAGCATTTTTTCACTGGCGGCATTTGCCCAGGACATGCCCCACCCGAAATATATCCTCCCTCCGAGCATCGATCCTCTCAGCGAAAAAAATTTGGAACTCGACAAGACCGAAATCGAGTCGGTTTACACCCGATTCGACCTGGACCCGAACCGATTGATCGCCCTCCAGGTCTCACGATTCGATCGCTTCAAAGACCCCCTGGGAGTGATTCAGGCCTATCGACTGGCCAAGACCTTTACACCCTCCCTGCAACTCGTCCTCGCCGGAGGAGGGGCAACGGATGACCCGGAAGGAGAGATAGTCCTGAATGAGGTTCGCAAAGCTGCCGATGACGATCCGGATATCCACATCCTCCTTCTGCCACCAGACGCCCACCGAACCATCAACGGTCTCCAGCGAATTGCCGATATCGTCCTTCAGAAGTCAACGAGAGAAGGCTTCGGTCTCACGGTCACCGAAGCGATGTGGAAACGCAAACCGGTCATCGGTGGAGACACCGGAGGGATCCGCCTTCAGGTCGTGAACCACCATACAGGATTTCTCGTAAACACTCCGGAAGGCGCTGCACTCCGTATGCGATATCTCATCAACCACCGAGACAGGCTTCTCGAGATGGGCAGGAAGGCGAAGGAATTCGTGAGGGAAAATTTTCTCATTACCCGACATGTGCGTGAATATCTCACCCTGTCGCTCGCCCTGATCCATGGTTCAGAGGAACGGATCGAGCTGAAGTAGTACTGGCGGAAATTTACCATTCCCAACAGAGTAACAATCTTATATATTTTGTCAGTAAGAGAAAACCAGTCCATCTCTCACTTAAAGAGAGAGACCGCATGATGAAAAACCTCAAACCGGATCTCGATCTTGATATTTTCTTCCGGAACGTAGCTGCTTCGGAGAAACGTCTACTCCTCCTCGATTACGATGGAACACTTGCGCCCTTTAACGTCAAGAGGGATAAAGCATTCCCTTACCCTGGGATCCGTGAAGCACTTAGGGCAATCCTCGATTCCGATGGTTCGAGGCTCGTTTTGATCAGTGGAAGGACCACCGTTGACCTCCTTCCACTCCTCCAACTCGAACCACACCCCGAAATCTGGGGAGCGCACGGATGGGAAAGATTGTTCCCTGACGGCCGTCGCGAAATCTCCGCTGTAGAGAAACCAGCCGAACGCGCTCTCGAGCAGGTTGAAGCCATTCTCGATGGAGAAGGTCTGGCACATCTCTGCGAGATAAAACATGGTTGCATCGCCATCCACTGGAGGGGTATGGAAGGCTCAGAAATCGAAAAACTCCGCGACAGGTTCCTGAAGGCATGGTCGGGCTTCGCCGGCAACGCTGGCCTTTCTTTGATCGAATTCGATGGTGGGATTGAACTTCGCGCCCGTGGAAGGAACAAGGCCTTCGTTGTCCGGACCATACTTTCGGAGATGGGTCAAGGGACCGTTTCCGCCTTCCTAGGTGACGACAGGACGGATGAAGAGGCTTTCAACGCCCTGGAAGGAAAGGGTCTTCGTGTCCTGGTTCGAAGTGAGTTCCGTCCAACTACCGCCGATCTCTGGTTAAAGCCACCGGACGAGGTCCTCGACTTTCTGAAACGATGGACAGTTGCGAGCCTCCATCGCGAAAGCACCAAGCGCTCGATCGAACCTACGATGGGGACAAAAGGAGGAGTTACGTGAGTGTGCCGGGTGAACGTCTTATACTGGTCGCGAACCGGTTACCTGTAGTACTAAACAAGAGCCGAAGCGGTTGGAGAGTCAGATCATCTTCCGGCGGTCTGGTGACCGCACTCGCACCGGTCTTGAAAAATCGTGGCGGTCTCTGGATAGGATGGCCCGGCGTTCTCAAGATCGAGGACGTCGACATGGACGAATTGTTATCGATCGGCAGCAGGAGAGCCGGTTACGATCTCAAAGCCGTCTTTTTAACGCCTGAAGAAGTCGAGAAATTCTATTACGGCTTCTCGAACGAAATCATCTGGCCCCTCTTTCATGACCTTCAATCGCACTGTAACTTCGACCCGGCCTTCTGGAAGACCTACCAGACGACTAACAGAAAATTCAGTGAGGTCATCAGCAAAAACACGGGGTCGTACGACTACATCTGGGTGCATGACTATCACCTCATGAATGTGGCACAGGAACTCAGGAAAATGGGACTGGGACAAAGGATCGGGTTCTTCCTGCACATCCCCTTTCCCCCACTCGATATCTTTCTCAAACTCCCATGGCGCTTTCAAATTCTCCACTCGCTCCTGGAGTTCGATCTGTTAGGATTTCAGACATTACGTGACAGGCGTAACTTTTTCCAATGCGTAAGGACACTGATCAAAGAGGTCTCTGTCCATGGGAAAGGGCAGGTAATGACTATCCAGTACGAAGATAGAGAGGTCAGGGTAGGAAGCTTCCCTATCAGCATAGATTACGAGGGATTCGTTCAGCTCGCCGCAACGAAAGAGGTGTCGGAGAAAGCCTGGTATATCCATGAGGATTTGCCTGGCCGTAAGATCATACTGGGCGTTGACCGCCTCGACTACACAAAGGGGATCCCGAACAGGCTCGAAGCCTTCAGAAACGCACTGTTACGCTACCCTGAGCTGCGAGGGAAGGTGACCCTCATCCAGGTTGTCGTACCAAGCCGTGAAGAGATCCCTGAGTATTACGGTCTCAAAACCGAGATCGAGCGAATGGTGGGGGAGATCAATGGCCAGCTATCACAGTCAAACTGGATACCCATACATTATGTCTACAGGAGACTCGACAGGTCGGAACTGCTCGCTTATTACCGCACTGCTGAAATTGCCCTCATAACTCCTTTAAAGGACGGGATGAACCTTGTCGCCAAAGAATATTGCGCCTCCAATCTGGAGGAAGAAGGCGTCCTGATCCTGAGCGAATTCGTGGGAGGCGCAGCCCAGCTGCAGAAGTGGGCTCTCCTCGTGAACCCCTACGATATCGAAGGAGTTGCCGATACGATATATCAGGGCTACGTTATGAAAAAAGAGGAGCGGAAGAAGCGAATGAAAAAGCTGCGACAATCTATCCGGAAACAGGGGATCTTCTGGTGGGTCGATTCGTTCCTCCAGGCGGCTATCGCGAAAGACCTTCAGGCTTTTCCACTGCTTGACGATTACATCCCCAAGGATGAAGACAGTCAAGTAGGAACCCGATGAAGTTTAGATAGTCTTTCAGTATCAGATCCCGAACGATCCCCACATTTCTTCCCGACAGAATCACTCAACTTAGGTAAAATTCAAAAATGGAAATCTCGTTTCTTGACAGGGGATTACATATCCATTAAGATTGCCGTGATTGAAATGTCCCTTTACCACTTCTCCCCAGGGAGGTTGTTTTCGTTTCTTTTGAGATTAACTAACTGTCAGTCCAATCTTGCTGCTACCTGCTAACTATAATTACAACAAGGAGAAAGAATGATAACTATTGACGAACTTCAGGAGAAGATCGCAAAACTGAAAGAACAACTCACGGAGCTGGCATCAGGTAAGGTCGAGGGGATCGATCTCATCAGGGTCCGAATAGTGAAGAAGAAGCTTAAACGGGCCCAGAGAAAAGGGAACAAGATGCTCACAAGACTCGAAGCTGTCAAGAAAAAGACCGCCAAGGAAAAGAAGAAAGAGGTAAAACCCGCCGTTAGCGAACCCAAGGCCGAGGAGGCCGCCGAAGTACCGGTAGAGGAAGAGGAGAAGGTCGAACCCAAGGCCGAGGAGGCCGCCGAAGTACCGGTAGAGGAAGAGGAGAAGGTCGAACCCAAGGCCGAGGAGGCCGCCGAAGTACCGGTGGAGGAAGAGGAGAAGGTCGGACCCAAGGCCGAGGAGGCCGCCGAAGTACCGG
>CAYTWO010000093.1:0-9128 GCA_964442125.1 uncultured Gemmatimonadota bacterium | reverse complement strand
CAGCAGGACATACAAGCCCAGCAGTCGACTCTCACACGGGCCACCAGGTCCGCCTCATAGAGGTCCACCAGCGACCACGACGCCTTCGCGTTCGCCAGGGCCACGTCTCGACGGCGTCCCAGCTTACCTGGGAAAGGGAAACCTTGACGGACGGCCAGTTGGATTCCGGACATCGGGCTGCCTGATAACGACGGGTCATCCACCCTGAAGTTTGAAATGTCCAGTCCGATGACGGGATCGGGAAGAGTGCCGACCTGGGGTGGTATTCGATTGGCCGCCTCCGCATTGTATCGGATGGCCTGAAGTGCTGGATTGATCGCCCTTGCCTCGTTCACGAGGGAGTCGAGTTCTACGAATGTCTCAATCCCGTGCACTGGTTTGGCAATGTTAAGCGATATCCAGATTGCAAGTACTAACCACTGAAAGCTCCCTAAGAATAACGAATTTTTTACGATCATCGTTCATGCCTCCTTTTTTGGAATGTTTTCGGGTATTAGAGAGACTTGTCGAAATAAAGGTTTCGCCGGATTATATTCTGTGATTAAAGGCCCGTCAGCCTTCTCCCGATAGTCACCGTTGAAGGGGAACGAACAAACCGTTAGGTATCCTCCCCGTGGGACCGGAGTATTTTTTACAATGATAAGACTTCCAGAAGGAAGACTCAAGAAAAAACTGAGTCTCGATACTTGATTAATCTCCTTCCTCTAACCCAAGGAGAGACGCGATATAGCATATGATGTCCCTCGATGAGACGACCCCGACGATTCGTCTGTCATCGTCGATCACCGGCAGGTAACGTATGTCACCGACCATGATACGGTGCAGGGCATGAGCGAGAAGGTGACCTCGTTTGACTGTCTCGGGATCGTGTGTCATGATCTGAGCGACGGTCTGTCGGGTTAGATCGGAGACCTGACCTGTGACTTTAGTAAGAACGTCGCGTTCGGTAAAGATCCCCGACAGCTCACCCTGTTCATTCACAATGAGTAGACAGCCGATCCATTCGGCACGCATCGTCTCAACAGCCTCGGCAAGTGTAGTATCTTTCGTCACGGAAACGCAGCTGGTCGGCTCCAAGTTCTCGACCATGTCCTCATTCAGGCTATTCTCGACCCCGATCGGGTTGATGGGATTCTCGATAGACCCATGAGGGCTCGACTTGGTCCGTTTCCCGATTCTGGATGTCGGTGAGTACTGTCCCTTGGTCAGACCGTAGATCCGGTTGTTGAAGAGCAGGATATTTATATTGATATTGCGGCGAAGGGCATGAAGAAAATGGTTACCGCCAATCGCCAGGCCGATGGCCTCGATCTTGAGGCAGATCCATGGTCCGCTCGTCCTCCGTAACAGTCACCGGATCAGGCGTCATCCATTCCGAGACCGGCTGGTTCATGGCGCCCTCGGTCCCGACGATCTTGAGGAGCACGTCACGCTTGGTGAATATGCCAGCCAGCTTATCGCCTCTCGTAAGGAGCGCGCAGCCAGACCTCTGTTTACACATGTGCCTCACGACTTCCATCACAGGTGTTCCTGCATCGAGCACGACAGGTGGATCGGTCTCTAGGGCAATCACTTCGACAACCTTCACGCGTTCTCCAATCGTAATTATCTTACTTACTTTTGCCGTATCTGTTCAGGGCTAAAACGAAAACGAGTTCGTACAGAATTCACACCGAATATATGAGTATTATGCCACAGTCTCAAGGTTTTGCTTAAATGAATCCCTCATGTTAGGCAATCTCCTTCTCCATCGCCGTCATGTCGATCAACTGCTCCCGGCTCACTGCCTCCACCTCTGCCATCCACTCCACTCCGATCCTCCGGCAAAACTTCGTCAACGGGGAAGACTCCACGAAGCGCGGCTGGCCCATATCCACAGACCACTACAGGCCACAGAAACGCATACATTATAGGTTTTCATGAAGGCTTCCCACCACCTGCTTATCCGAGAGGTTGTAGAGGTGATTGAGGATCAAAAGAGCGGCCTCAGTCAGATCGATTTGGCCCAACGACCGATGCGAGAATGGTAGGAGAGAAGCAATTCGGTGAGTCGATCTCAGGCGATCCGTACCGCATCTTATAGGATATAAGGCATTTCCAGATTTCCCGGTGAAAACGGATCAGTTCCAAATAATTCTCAATGTGTTCTACCGGGTGGGTGAGAATTTTGATGTGGGTTTGCAATTTCAACAAGAACGTTTCAGCAGTGAATTGACAAAAATCTATGGGAGTGAGGAAGAAAGTCTCCTTCGGCTGGTTCGAGCGAATATAATTTCCATCAGGTTAGTCACTCCTGGTGAATGGGAGATAAAGAGATGAGTGCGATCGATAGAATCACGAAACTGCTCGGCGAGGAAGCGGATTCCTTGCTCAACTATACCTGTTAGGGGATCACGAAAGATCGACTTCATCTCCCCGGGCTGGACTGGATCGAACGGATTTTTCTCCCTTCGGACCGCTCCATTCAGGTCCTACGGAGCCTGCAAATGCTTTTTAACTACGGGCGCTTGGCAGGGACGGGCTACCTCTCTATCCTGCCGGTGGATCAAGGGGTCGAGCACTCTGCCGGCGCCTCGTTCGCGCCGAACCCGATCTACTTCGATGGGGAGAATATCGTCAAGCTGGCCCTTGAGGGGGGATGTAACGCCGTCGCCTCGACGCTGGGTGTCTTGGGAGGTGTGGTGCGCAAATACACTCATAAGATTCCATTCATAGTCAAGATCAATCATAACGAGTTGCTGACTTATCCGAACAAGTATGACCAGGTGCTTTTCGCCGGGGTCGAGCAAGCCTGTGACCTGGGGGCAGTGGCGATAGGTACAACTGTCTATTTCGGATCGGAAGAATGAGGAATGGAACGAAAGAACGAAGGATTGAAGTCCTTGGGCTTTTACAATCTGGGATATGTCTTCTGGGACCTGCCGACAGCGGCTCTGTACGAGGAAGTCATCCGGCGCCGGCAAAGTTGCAGGAAGTAATCTTTCTCAAAATGAATCGTTTTTATTGACAAACTCCTTGATATCTCGTATAATGCTTTCATAGATAGGTAAACAATCAAGAGTATAGATCGCGAGAAAGAGATGTCCACATACCAAATCAAAATTGCCTTCCGACTCTTCTTGGTCATATATCTGGTTTTGGGAATCCCTTTTTCCTCTGCAACTCCATCGACGTCATGCGCTGACATGAACCCCGTGGATTGTTGCGATGGGTGCAGAGATCATGAAAGTGATCTATCTGGAAATCTTCTTGAAGCACAAACCGGGAAAGACGTTACTATATCCAACAATCTCCCGGATTGTGACATCTGTATTATCGAGACAGTCATGGGTCAGACAGGTGAGTACGTGTTCGTTGTTCCGTCTGCCCCACAAATCAAAGAGGTCAATGCAAAGAAGATCCAATCTCCAATCCATATGGATACAGATCGCATTTTACTTTCTCTGTTCTCACTATGTGGGATTGGTCTTGATCGTCATCATTCCAGCCCGTTTGTATTTGTCCCGCTATATCTCTCTCTCCTATCCTTCCTCTTTTAATACTCGTTCCTCGAATATACATCCCTCAAACCTCGATGTCACCGGTCCTCTATCGGCATGCTCGTTGCCGAAAATGGGCCCGTGTTCCACTCGAGTCAGAAAAATATCAATTTGGCTGGTGCAACCCTCTCTTTCAATTCTCTGGTGAAAGGAGGTGGTTATGCTGAAAAACATCAGGAAAACGGTGGTGTTCCTGGCAGTGGTGTCATTATCCCTTGGATTCGTATCAAGGGAAGCCCAGGCAGAAAGCGCCGCTACAGTTCTGCAGGGAGGAATAGACGCTATTATAGGCGTTCTTTCCTGGACAGAAAGTTCACCAACTGAAGAGTGTACCTGCTCCAACCACATGGAGATGTGTATGGGCGGTATGCACGGTGAGGGCGACTGTGAAAAAGGTTGCCCGATGAAAATGGGTTCCTGTGAGATGATGGGAGGTTGTCATGAAGGAGGGGCTCCCGCTAAGGAGGGAACCCAGCAGAGGTAACTAACGAGACTCCTGGGGTTGCGCCAGCCCCTTATTTGCTTCAACCGACGGTTCCACTAAGTGATCCTTTTACACCTGCCATTGTTACTTTCACCACATTGACAGATTACTCCATTTGGTATGACCGAGAGGTCCCTGACTGTGTGAGGGTCAAGTACCTTGCGATGCAGTGTAGCATATGATGTAATCGTCCAAATAGTGTCCCATGTTTTCCTGCGATTCCCTCTCACCCAGAGTTAGAACTATTTTTGCTCGGTATAGCGATAACCTCCTGTAAAGTAAATACTTACGTTAATCATTGTTCATGTAATAATGATTGGCACGTCACTTGCTTTCTCCTGAGCGACTGGTTAGTTTTGAAAAGGAAAATTATCGTATTAGATAATCACGGAACTCTGGGAACAAGGAGGATGACTCTTGTTCAATAAAGGAACATTCAAAAATATCTGTTCGACTTTGGCTACATCGTTGTTGATTCTATCCATCCCATTTCCAACTGCGGCTATCGAAGGGTTTGACAACTCGCTAAACTTGCAAACGTTAATAGAGCAAGTCCTGGAGAAGAATCCGGATATTCTTAGATCTAAAAACCAATGGATGTCTTCCCGGAATATTCCCTCACAAGTTGGCAGTCTCCCCGACCCGGTACTCATACTCGGCATCAGGAACGTTGGATTCGATGAAATCACAAGGGGAGAGGAGATGATGAGCACGGCCAATATTTCGGTTGGGCAGGCAATCCCCTTTCCAGGTAAACTGGGCACCAAAGAGAGTATCGCCAACAAAGAAGCAGAAAGGATGGAAGAGAAACACAACGCAACGGTCCTTTCCGTGATTGCAAGGCTAAAGGTTGCTTATTTTGACTATTACTTCATCGAGAAGTCGATCGAGATCATCCAGAAGGATAAAGAACTCCTTGAGCAATTCGAGAAGACTGCCCAGGCACGCTATAAGGTAGGAGAGGGGATACAGCAGGACGTCCTCAAGGCACAAGTAGAAGTGTCGAGATTGATGGAGCGGCTGAAGATCAAGGAACAGGAACGGGAAGAGGTGGTGGCTCGTATCAATCAGCTGCTCAATCTGCCCCCTTCATCTCCTCTCCCGCCGCCAGAGGGTATTGAGAAGTCACGGTTCGACCATGAACTCGAGGAGCTCAGCCAGATCGCTCTCGCCAATTCCCCGGTATTGAAAGCCGAAGATCGGGCGATCGAGCGGGATCAGGCTGTGCTCTCTCTCGCGAGGAAGGAATACCTCCCCGATTTTGCCGTGAGCGCCGGATTAGCCGACAGGGGAGATTTGGATGATATCTGGGAAATCAGGGTTGGTGTTGAAATTCCTTTTTATTTCTGGAGAAAGCAACGATATGGTGTTCGAGAGGCGGCTTATGGTCTCGAAGCCTCGCATGAGAATCATCAGGCAGTCAAAGAATTTGTCCTTTATCGGGTGAAGGACCTGTACGAAATGACGAAGACATCGGAGGAGTTGGTAGTCCTCTACGAGAAGGGGATTATTCCTCAAGCCACCCTATCCCTGGAATCGGCAATTTCCGGGTATGGTGTTGGTAACGTTGATTTTCTGACTCTCCTCGATAACTTGATCACACTGCTCGAGGATGAGCTCAAGTATACGCGGGAGTTGACACACTTCGAGAAATCTCTTTCGAGATTAGAGGAAGTTGTTGGTGTCCGTTTTACGGGTATTTAGGAGGTGATAAAGATGAGATGGCGATGGATAGCAACAGCAGGGATCATAGTTGGGATTTTTCTCGTTGGATTTTTCTTCGGGAGGAGTGGAGGTCCCGCTGGTGAAGGCCATGGTGAACACACCACAATGGCAATGGGAGAAGGGAGCGGTAACGAAGAACATGGGGAAATGGAGACGCATGAGGTTGACCAAGATGGACAAACGCTCTATCACTGTCCGATGCATCCGACCTATATCTCTGAGCAGCCTGGTGAGTGTCCTATCTGCGGGATGACCCTGGTTCCAGTGGAGGACGAGGGGGAGATGGAGGAATCGAGCGTCGAGGGATATGCCCCGGTCAAAGTTTCTTTACAACGCCAACAGCTGATCGGTGTCAAAACAGGGATAATCGAGAGGCGTCCAATGGATAAAATCATCCGAACGGTTGGTCTGGTCGATTACGATGAAAAGCGATTGGCCCACATCCACACCAAGATCAGTGGTTGGATAGAAGAACTCTACGTCGATTATACTGGAAAGCTTGTCCAGCGGGGTGAGCCACTCCTGACCATCTATAGCCCGGAGCTTGTCTCCACCCAGGAAGAATATCTCCTCGCTCTCAGGGGCCAGGAAGAGCTCGTTTCAAGCCCCTTTTCAGAGGTCTCTTTGGGAGCGAGCACGCTCCTCAATGCGACGAAGCGAAGACTCCAATTGTGGGATATCACGGAGGATCAGATCAACGAGCTCGAAATGACGGGGGAGATCAAGACAAAGATGACACTTCATTCCCCGATCGACGGATTCGTCCTTCACAAGGGGGCGTTTGAGGGAAAATACGTCAATCCCAAAGATGAACTTTACTTGATTGCTGACCTTTCTGTCGTTTGGGTCTACGCTGATATCTATGAGTATGAGCTTCCCTTCGTTCATGTCGGTCAGGAGGCGAAAGTGAGTCTCTCCTATCTCCCTGGTGAGGAGTTCGTCGGGACTGTCGATTATATCTACCCGTACATGGAGGAAAAGACACGTACTGTTAAAATGAGGCTTGTGTTTGACAACTCTGAGTGGAAGCTCAAACCGAAGATGTATGCGAACGTTGAATTGAAAATTGATCTCGGAGAGCTGATGGCCATTCCGGAGGATGCAATACTCGATACAGGGACCCGCCAGGTGGTCTTTCTCTATCGTGAAGACGGTACCTTCGAGCCGAGAGAAGTCGAGCTGGGTCTAAAGGTCGAAGACTATTATGTCATTCTCGAAGGACTCGAGGTTGGAGACCGTATCATGACGAGTTCCAACTTCCTCATCGACTCGGAGAGCAAACTCAAGGCGGCGACTCGTGCCATGGCAGGACATCAGCATTGAGTAGAGGATAAATGATGATAGAGAAAATAATTGCATGGTGCAGTAAAAATCGATTTTTTGTCTTTCTCGGGACAGTCTTTGCGGTGGTCTGGGGATTGTGGACGATTACGAATATCCCCCTCGACGCGATCCCGGACCTCTCGGACGTCCAGGTGATCGTCTTCACGGAGTGGTCTGGTCGTTCACCGGACCTGGTCGAGGACCAGATTACGTATCCGATCGTGACATCGATGATCGCCGCGCCCAAGGTCAAGGTCGTGCGCGGTTATTCCTTTTTCGGGCTTTCTTTCGTCTACATCATCTTCGAGGATGGAACCGATATATATTGGGCCCGAAGCCGGACGCTGGAGTACATGAGTAAGTTTACAGGGAACCTCCCAGCGGGTGTGAATCCCAGCCTGGGGCCTGACGCTACAGGTGTCGGTTGGGTATTTGAGTATGCCCTTGTCGATACAACCGGCCAGAACAGCCTTGCCGATCTCAGGACGTTCCAGGACTGGTACCTGAGGTACTGGCTCGAAGCCGTTCCCGGCGTCGCTGAGGTGGCGTCGGTCGGCGGATTTGTGAAGCAGTACCAGGTAGAAGTCGATCCGGATGCTCTACTGGCCTACAACCTTCCACTTCAACAGGTCATCATGGCGATCCAGCGCTCGAACAACGACGTGGGTGGTCGAGTCCTTGAGATGACGGGGACCGAGTATTTCGTTCGGGGTCGAGGGTATATCAAATCACTGAGGGACGTTGAAGATGTCGTCGTGGGTGTCGGTGAAAACGGGGTTCCCGTACTGGTAAGGAACATTGCCAGTGTTCACTACGGCCCTGACATGAGACGCGGTGCCGCAGAGCTCGATGGGAAGGGAGAGGTCGTTGGAGGGATTGTGGTGATGCGGTTCGGGGAGAATGCCCTGGCGGTGATCGACCGGGTGAAAGAGAAGATCGAGGAGGTCAAGCCATCCCTACCTCCAGGGGTTGAGATCGTCACAACCTACGATCGGTCAGACCTGATCTATCGTTCGATCGAAACCCTGACGCATAAACTCTTCGAGGAAATGGTCATCGTCAGCCTCGTGATCATCATCTTCCTCTGGCATTTCAGGAGCGCCCTGGTTCCCATATTGAGCCTCCCCATCGCGGCGCTTCTATCTTTTGTTCCCATGTATCATATAGGTCTCAGTTCGAACATCATGTCGTTGGGGGGGATCGCCATCGCGATCGGTGCCATGGTCGACGCGGCGGTGATCATGGTGGAAAACGCCCACAAGCGGCTCGAACAGTGGGAGGAAAGTGGCAGAAAGGAACCCCTCAACCAGGTCATACTGAGGGCTACCCAGGAGGTGGGCCGGCCTCTCTTCTTCTCGCTCCTCGTGATCGCTGTGGCGTTCATGCCGGTCTTCACGCTCCAGGCACAAGAGGGAAGGCTGTTCAAACCACTGGCGTTTACCAAGAATTTTTCGATGCTCTTCGCGGCCATACTCGCGATTACTCTGGTCCCGGTCCTGATGCAGATCTTTATCCGTCCGGCAAAGGGAATAAGCATCAAACCTCGGTGGTTCACAAAAGTTGTGAATTTCTTCGTGGCGGGTACGATCCACAGCGAGGAGAAACACCCGGTCAGCCGGTTCCTGTTCAAGATTTATGAGCCAGTCCTTGCTTTCGTCTTGAGATGGAGAACAATGACGCTCATCGTTGCTGCATTCATCTTGCTCACCACGTTACCCGTTTACAAGCAGCTCGGTTCGGAGTTCATGCCGCCCCTCAACGAAGGGGACATCCTCTACATGCCAACTACCCTCCCTGGTATCTCGATCGAGGAGGCGAGGAAGTGGCTCCAGGCGCAGAACCAGGTCCTCAAGACTTTTCCGGAGGTGGAGACAGTCTTCGGGAAGATCGGTCGTGCCAGGACACCTACGGACCCGGCGCCTCTATCCATGGTCGAGACCGTCGTGAAGTTGAAGCCGATGGAGGATTGGCCTGGCGTATACCATGAACGATGGTACTCCGGATGGGCGCCTGACTGGTTGAAAGCGGTCCTTGGGCTTCTCTGGCCGGAGGAGAAG
>CAYTWO010000092.1:4352-9262 GCA_964442125.1 uncultured Gemmatimonadota bacterium | reverse complement strand
TCACAACCCATGAGGGTCAATCCAGGAAGATTGCCTTCCAGAACCTTTTTATCTGCACCTTCATCGGTGATAGAAGACACACTGTGGCTTATTTCTCGGAGTTTTCTCTGCTCAACTATGGAAAGACCGGGATATGGTTTTTCTATACCCTTGTCGATTGTCATACTCGGCCGCTTCTTGCCCGATCCTTTGTTAGCATCGCCACCAAAGACCACGATAGCACTTAATAACACGGATAAACCTAATGCCGTGAGAATAGAAATTTTATTTTTCACTTTGATCACCTCCATGGTTTTGTAGTCAAAAACGATGAACAGAAATCAGACATCCAGCGGAATCTAAAACGATATCAACTCTTTAAGGGTTTTCCTCCTTTCCCGATAAGGTGGCTTGGTTGGTTTTTGAAGAGTTCCGTGAGGAAAGCAATATTTTTTGTGCACGGTACTGTCTTGATTGGTACTTATCGCATAATACAAGGGATAAAGCATGATGTCAAGGATAACATGAGAGCGATTTTCTCACTCGATCTACACAGATCTCTTGTACGCTGAGACTTTTCCAGAGGTTAAGGTACTTCCCGGGTTAAGAACGCTGGGACATGTCAGAGATGGTCCTCAGGGAATCGGATCACCAGCGTATGTCCTGCCGTCCTCGTGGCAGTTATCACATGCTGGTTTGACGTCGAACCTGCGGTCGACGTGGCAGTCCTCGCAATCGAACTCGATGTGCTCCTCACCCATCCTCACTCCTGTGACCTGGTGCCTGAAACTGCCGGGATACCAGTTCATGTGACAGGATGTGCATCGGTTGTCGAGTTTAGAGATCTTTCTCCCCGTTGGATGACAGGACCGACATTTGAGGTCCTTGTGGAATCGATTGTGGGGCCAGCCGACCTGGGCATGGGTGAACAGAGGCTTGACTTCAGTGTCATGGCAATGAATACACTCGTCTCCCTCATGACAGTCATGGCATGGCTGGTGGTGTTCTTTAAAGGTCTTTGTGACAGGTTTCACCCTTCCTACATCGTGACATCGGCTGCAGTTCTCTTTCTTATGACAGTCAACGCACATCAGGTCGAATAGCTGGATGTGTTCCTCATGGTGAAACGTGACGATGGGTCCTTTTTCATAGCCGGTCTCATAGATCCTCGTTTCTGGTTCATGAATGATCGGGTGTTCCACACCGACTATATCGGACTGATCTCTGACTGACGGCGCAAGTGCGCCACCTGCCTTTTTCACGTGGCAGACCTCACACTCCGTGTCATGACTCCACTCCCGGTGACAGTTCATGCATTGCCTGTGATAGGCTCCCTTCAGCCCGGGCTGGCGCAGGTTTCCATCGGAGGGTTTAAGGCTGTGACATTCCTTGCAGGGGGGATGGGACTGGTCCGTCGGTGTGAAATGGTGACAGAGTGTACAGCCGTTTCCGATCTTCGACATACCGGCGTGAAGTTTGTGGGCGAAGACTACCGGGACATATAGTTCTTCCAGTTCGTCGAGGATGACTGTCTCCGGGGATCTTTCGACGGGGACCGGTACACCTTCTACTTTATAGGGTCGTGGGCAGTCGAGGAGGCAGGTGTTCCCGACTGTCGGCTCGGGGCAACTGTGGCATGTCTCGCAATCTGAGGCGATCCTGGATAGATCCACGTTTCCTTCCTGCCCTCTGAGGGGTGTATTCGCGATGATCAGGAACAGAATAAAACAGGTTATCTGGAATAAATTAATGAGGAGAATTGACCTTCGCATTTTCTCAAACCTCGTGTTGCAGTCTGTTGATATTGATCCCGTTCGTATATCAGGCCTTTTCGGTTCCTGCCCTGTGGAAGCTCAGGACCGGGAATATCGTTACGACCAATCGATAACAGAAGATCAGACCAGCGATGAGTCCAACGGTGACAGCGATCTCAGCGAGTGCCGGGAAGTAGGGTTTATCGGCGTATGGAGGGGAATAAGCCGTGATGAATACGTTCACGCGATTGAGGGCGACTCCCAGGATAATCAACGTTGATGATATGAAGAGCCCTCTGGAGTTGTTTCGTATCTCCCGGAAGAATAGCAAGGTAAGCGGAATAATAACCCCGGCGATCA
This sequence comes from uncultured Gemmatimonadota bacterium, assembly GCA_964442125.1. Taxonomy (GTDB): domain Bacteria; phylum Gemmatimonadota; class CAZMKB01; order CAZMKB01; family CAZNLH01; genus CAYTWO01. The sequence continues at coordinate 7,169 of CAYTWO010000092.1, read as the reverse complement.
TTTCTACCAGGAACATAACCGATTCAAAGGATCCATCTACCAGGTAATGGTATGTATCTCGTATAACCATGTCACCGACTTTGAATGCCAGATAGATGCCGAGCAGGATCGGTATGATCCTGGAAAGAGGGGATAAGATTTCCATTTCTGTCTTATGCCCCAACGAACGTGAAGCGATCATAGATTCGAAGACGACCATGGGGTAGCCGACTGCGAACGCGGATAGGAGGAAAAGGAGCGGAAGGATCGGTGTCCACCAGAGTGGATGGACCTTATAAGGAGCGATGAGCATCAGTGACCCAAGGGATGACTGGTGCAGACAGGAGAGGACCACACCTGCTATAATGAAGAGAAACATCGTCCGGCCGAGTCCACGCTGGAGGAGTCTAAGCAGGCGATCGACCGATTCGTTCAGTTTTGACAGGAAACCCGGTAGGTTCACTTTCCCCACGAACCTTTCACAGACGATCGGCATGAATTCCGAGTAGAGGACAATCAGGTAGAAAAGGACACAAATGCCGACTTCGAATAGGACCGAATGTCCGGACCACATGGAGGGGAGGATGGGGTGCCAGAGATTATAATATCTGCCCAGATCGAAGCAGAGTCCAAGCCAGACGAAGGTGTACCCCAGCATAGCTGTCAATAAGGCGGGTCTTACAATAGATTCGTATCGTTCCCGGTGAAAAACGTGAGCCAGGGCTGCTGTTGTGAAACCTCCCGCAGCGAGTGCTACACCGGTACCAACGTCTATACCGATCCATATCCCCCACGGGTACTGGTCGTTGAGGTTTGTAATAGCCCCGATGCCCTTGGTAAAACGGAAGAAGGCCGCGACACCTGCTATTACCATGAGAACGATCAAACCCCACACACCGGGGGTCAGGAACTTTTTGTCGACTGGCGCCGGGCGAGCGTGAGAAATTCCACCTATATCTGACCCTTGAGTAATGACCTCTCCATCATCCGGTTTATATTCAGTTGGATCGTGTGATGCGTTGAGGTCCGATCTGTTTTCCCTTTCTTTGGTGAGCCACATCATCCCGCCGAGCAGGGCGTAAAGAGACAGTGGGGGAACGAAGTAGCGGAAAATACCGTGCTGAATCGATTCTGTAAGCCTGGGTGGGGGGCTCGATCCAACACTGGTAAAACCTATCTTCTCAAAGGGTAAGCTCGCGAGGTAGAGCCACGATGTCCCGCCCGCCTCATACTCTCCGTAAATATGATCGATATATTTGTCCGGATGAATTTCTATCTTCCACTTTGCAACCTCCAGGAGTTCGGTCCGTTTCCCGAAAGTAAGACACTGCACGGGGCAGATCTCGACACAGCCCGGCACTCCCCCAGGCTCTTTGATGCGGTCAAAACAGAACGTACATTTCCTGACCTGCGGTGTCATGGGTTCGAAATACTCATATGCGGGAATCTGGAACGGGCAGGCCACCATGCAGTAGCGGCACCCCATGCACCTCCAGGAGTCATAGGTCACGGCCCCGTTTTCCTGCTTGGAAAAGGCACTCACGAGACAGGCCGAATAGCAGGCGGGGTCATTGCAGTGAAAGCACTGTACCTTGACATCGATCGGCTTTCCGTCTTCCCTCAATCCCTCATAACGATTGACTATCGTGTAGGCTCCTGAGGTTGGACGCCTCTCTTCCACAAAGACGGACTTGTCCTCGAATGTCTCGAGGGGTTTCACCGGCAGGTTGTTCGCCACGTTGCATGCCCACTCACACTTTCGGCATCCTATGCAGATCGTCGTGTCGACGAGGACACCCATCCAATCGGGTGAGTAGTGCCTGGACCTGCCATCCGCGGAGCTTGCCAGGGCTTCTTTCCCCGTGATGGCGGTACAGCCGGCCACAGCCATCCACTTCAAAAATTCTCTTCGATCCGTGTTCATCTCAATCCCTTAACGATCATGTGAAAAGAAATGCTCAACATTTACCATGATTCCTGAATTGCAATCAAGTTGTTGAGCGACTGGCCTGTTTCGATGTTTTTTAATCCCTCTCGGTAATTCTGGTGTAATTGGGGATTGATGTCGGGGGGCGGTGAGGGAGAATTGCCCGGGTGAGCAAATTATACCGATTGGGGATGGGATTGTCAAGATATTTTGGATGGCTTCCCAGATTAATCAGAGGGACTGGACTCCATTGATGGGAGGAGATCGAGTCCTTATTCTTCAGTGTCTCCGTTAAATCCATCGAGCTTGGGCTGGAGAATTTCAATGCCTTCTTTATTTCCAGGAGGTTCAGTGTGTGATACCTCAGCGGAACTAGCGGCAACTGTGGGTCGACTCTTGGCCTTCTTCGCAACGGGTCTCTTCCTGCTGTACCTGCTTTCAATGTCCTCACAGACAGAGTCACAGATATCCAGGATGTTTTTGCTCAGTATATTGTAATAGACCTGGTTGCCCGATTTTCTCCTCGATACGATACCGATCCTCTTCATGAGTGTCAGGTGTTTGGAGATGTTGGCCATGCTGGTCCCCGAGAAATCGGCGAGCTGACTTACCGTCATCTCCCCATCCTGCAACTCGAGGAGGAGGCTGAGTCTTGTCGGGTCGGAGAGGGTCTTGAAGAGGTCCGCAACCTCCTCGATCATATCGGTTTTCATCGTGTGCCTCCCATTGTGCAAGTTGAGCTTACCCGTTTTCGAGGTCAACTCACACTTTCATTAGGTATCATATATATCAGAGCTCAAGATGCTTCATCGAGAATGAATGGGATAGCTACTGGTTCTTTAAATATGACCGGCTCGGACAGTCTGACGCTCCTGTCAAGCAGAGGTATGGCAACAGAGAAGGCATTAAAC
>CAYTWO010000092.1:0-4252 GCA_964442125.1 uncultured Gemmatimonadota bacterium | reverse complement strand
GATGATCTCGAGAAGGCGATACAGGGTATTCCGGTGGAGACGGTAGTGGTTGAGGCGGAGAAGGTAAAAGAAGAGAGCACCCTTTACAGGGGTTTTGTCAAGGCCGCAATCGTCTTTGCATTGACTGGCGGAGCCACCTGGGGAACACTGATCCTGTTCCTGAACGTATTTCGGGGACGGTTCAATCTGATGAACTTGACTCTTGCCCAGGCTCATGCCAATATTCAGGTATACGGGTGGGTAGGGCTCTTTATCATGGGTTTTGCCTATCATGCCATTCCTCGCTTCAAGAATACCCCGCTGCGGTTGAGTGAGACGGCACCTCTATCCCTGATTTTAGTCATCACCTCGCTTGCCATTCGATTTGTTGCCCAGCCCCTACTGCAGGAGGGACCGCTCTTTGTCGGTCTCCTCATCAGTTCCGGGATCCTTCTCCTGCTCGGTTACGTATCTTTTCTCGTCAGCATGATCATTACTGTCCGGAAGGCCGAGTCGGAGACAGAATTTTACGAGAAATTTATAGTAGCATCACTGGTGTGGGGGTTCGTCTCTGTTCTGCTCAACATCGACGTTGTCCTTTCAATGGTAGACTTTAACGCGCCCCTGATCCAGCCTGATATTGATGAGATCCTGCGCCACGTACAGTTCTACGGTTTTATTGCCATGATGATCGTGGGCGTTTCGTATCGTCTCCTTCCAGGTTTCCTGGGAGTCGAGTCGGCAAACCCGGTGTTGGTTAGATGGGTGTTTGTCACCTTCAACATCGGGATCCTTCTCTGGATATTTGCCGAAGTATCCGGACTTCAACAACTATTGGTTGTGGCCTCCGGTCTGGAACTCCTGGCTGTGCTGATGGCTGTAGTCTCACTGAACATCTTTCAGACTCAACATGCGGCAGTCGAAATCAGTGGAGAGAGTCCCTATTTCGAGTGGTACGTCAGATTGGCTTATATCTGGCTTATTGCGGCGATCCTCATGATGATTGGTGGATCGATTTTTGAGATCGTTTCGATGTCCACTCAAACTCACATGTTTAAGGATGCTTACCGTCATGCGCTGGCAATGGGATTTGTGACAACGATCCTCATGGGGGTGGCGCAGAGGGTATTACCTGTTTGGGAGGGGAAGACGATATACAGCAGTACGTTGATGTCGAGGGTCTTCCTGCTCCTTCTGCTCGGGAATATTGTTCGTATCCTGTTGCAGACATTCGGAGGATCGGTGGGCAATGTGGATCGATTCCTTATCGCCGGTGGCGGATTCATTCAGTTCTCTGCCGTTCTGCTCTTTTCCTACAATGTCTGGAAGACACTGAATGTCGAGGAAGATCAGGTCAGCGAGGCGGTGAAGGGGGAAGATCGTGCGACTACGGCTGAATCTTCAAGATCGACCGCAATGTTCGAACCCAAGATGAAGGTGTTCGAGATACTTCATGAACATCCGGGGGCAAAAGAGGTCCTGGAAAATCTGGGAATCAAGGGTCTGCCCGATGGAGAAAGTGGCGGCGGCATTCCCAAGTTTCTGACCCTTGAGCGCATCTGTAAGTCTAACAGCGTTGAGGTAGAGAGGGTCATTGCGGCCCTGGAGGAGTATTGTGCGGGAGAGGGTCATGGGTAGCGTGAAGTCATTTATAGCTAAAGTCATGAATTCTTGCGCATAAAGCAAACCTTGAGGTTTGCCCTGCAAGGTTTTTCCACATTGTATGGCAAGGCCTTAGCCTTGCTTTGGAACGTATTCGCAAGCCTGAAGGCTCGCCCTACGACCTCTTTTCGAGCTCCAATCGTATGGCAAGGCCTTAGCCTTGCTTTGAGCTTATGACACTATGTATAAATTACCCCTCGATTGATCTCCTCTCGTCGAGGAAGAGGAAGGGGAAGGGGTGAAAAGGAAGAAAATGCCGTAAAAGGAGGATCAAAATGAGTCAATTTTTGGGACCGATCCATCACTTGATGTGGGAGCGGATCAAACTGGTCAACGATAGAGACAATTACATCGGGCAGCGTGTAGTAGAAGAAATAGGTTCCGAGGCAGAGGAGATTGTCGAGAAGGCGAGGCAGGAACATGGATTCTCGTGGGACGAGAAGCCGCTGGAGGAACAGGTGGGAGACGAGTCGATTCATGCGTTCCTGCAGGACAAGGTGGATCGGGTTGAGATCAGTGAAGCGGCGATCGTCGGATCGATCGATCGTGAGTATGGTGAAAAGGGCAGGGAGGCACTGGCAAATATATACTACGGGCATGGCAGGGAATTCGGTTCCAGGCTGATGGAAGAGGCCGGGATGGAGATCGACGATCTCGAGGGAATCCAGGAAATACTGGACACGTATGTCCTGGAGGGGATGCCCTGTGACGGTGGGGTATCATCGAGGGTCGACAAGAAGGGCAATCTCATCTTTTCCAGACCAGTCGGACTCCACAGTTTCTACTGGGAGAAGGTAAACGTGACACCTAGCCTCATGGTAGACCTGGGTGGGAAGTGGATAAAGGGCCTTATCAATAGCATTAACTCGAAGTTGACCTTTGAAAGGAGGTTGGTCGGGACGATGACTGAAGATCAGATCAACATGGGTGGAGATGACAAAGAGGGTACCGAGGAAGGAAGCAATGATTTTGCAAAGCGTGTCAACGAGGCGCTTGATCAGATCCGTCCGATGCTTGCCATGGACGGTGGAGGAATTGAGCTCGTGTCGGCGGATCCTGAAAATAAGAGCGTGGCCGTCAGGCTGATCGGCGCATGTCATGGGTGCGCAGGTGCCCAGATGACACTACAGTACGGTGTGGAGAAGGCACTCAGGGAGAAAGTTCCTGAACTGGAGGAGATGGAGGTCGTCTAGGTAAAATCCCATCCCCATGTAGAGGTGCTGTTTGTTGCGCCCTTCCTGCGAGTGAAACGAGTCGGGAATCGGGATTTACGTTTTCCTACAACTCATTGTAGGAAAACGCATAAATGTAAGGAATTGGACGTTGCTGATTTCGCTCGTGTATCCTTCGGGAACACTCGCTATGCATTTTCCGGACAAGCCGGAATGACCTCCCTCTATGTCATTCCCGCAAGGGTTGCGAAGCAACACGCGTCGGGAATCTGTTGATATTGGCAAACGCTCACGCTTGGGTCGATTCCGGACAAGCCGGAATGACGGGGGGACCGGACAAGCCGGAATGACGTTTTCCTACTTCATCAGGAGCATCTTCCGGGTGTATTGGTCCTCTCCCTGTCTCATCCGGTATATGTATGTCCCGGAGGAGACCTGTCTGCCACTGTCATCTCGCCCGTCCCAGGCAAAAAGGTGTGTCCCTTGCGTGAGGGGTTTGTCCGCGAGTGTCCTGATCTGCCTTCCCCTCAGGTCGTAAATTTTAAGGACGGAATGCCTGGGTTCGCCTGCCGGTATATCGACACGGATAGTGGTCATCGGATTGAACGGGTTGGGATAGTTCTGCGACAGCGAGAAAGCCCTGGGGAGATCTATATTATCCGGCCTGTCCCCGACACCCTGAGGTGCTCCCTCCACTATGATGTCATCACACCAGACCTTGCCAAAATCTCCCATGTTGAAGATATAGAACCCAAAACTACCACTCAGCAGGGGTGTCGCGGTCGTGTCAATCTGCGGGTTATCCGGGAATTCCTGATCGTCCCAGTAGAGCCAGAAGAGATCACCCTGGGCGTCTATCTTGAACGTGTGCCAGCCCGACTCGGTGGGGGCGCCTCCGGGAATTTCCGTGTTGTCATAAACCCGGAGGTCCACGATATCTGCCTGCATGGTGCTGTACTTGCGGAACTTCACCCGTGAAACAGGAAAGGGTGAGGGGGAGAAGCTGGAGAGCAGCTGGTAACCCACCGCTACACCAGTGATCGTGTCGACGTTGACACGGACCATTATCCCTTCGTAGAAGCTGCTATCGGTGATATCGACCCAGACCTCTGCTTCCATGCTGTAATCGGTGAGGGAGACATCTCCCGCGTGTGCCAGGCCGAGGCCGCCAACTATAGCGAGATCAGTCTCGACGAAACCGATCCATCCGTCGCCGCTGGGGTTGTTTGGAACGCTGTCAACCTGCATCGGGGTCAACGGCGTGCCCATTGAGTCGAAAAAGGCCGATTCCCATACCAGGTCCGTCGTCCCGCCGGTGAAGTGTTCTTCATAAAGGATTTCCGATCCCAGCCTGGCGCTGGAAGCGTGGAAAAGGATGGCGAGAGCCGAGAAGATCACACACGACGTTTTGAGTTTCATACGCTGGCTCCTTTCGCTTG
>CAYTWO010000091.1:6473-9269 GCA_964442125.1 uncultured Gemmatimonadota bacterium | reverse complement strand
GGGCTCGTGCATGATCACGCTGATCTGATTTCTGAGGGATTCGAGGGTGATCCCCTTGATATCATGATCGTCGATCTCTATAGATCCCCGCTGCGGGTCGTAGAAACGAAGGATAAGGTTGGCGATCGTGGTCTTACCCGTTCCCGAAGGACCGACCAGGGCGACCGTTTGACCGGGCTCGATCGTAAAAGTGATGTCGTCGAGGACCGGTTCCTCATCGTGATAGGAGAAAGAGATTTGATCGAACGAGATCTTTCCGCTGAACGGAGGTGCCTTAACCGCGTCAGGAGCGTCTTTGATCGATGGTTCCTTATCGAGGATCTCGAGGACTCTCTCACCACATGCAGTCGCTTTAGCTACCCTGGAAGTAAGCTTCGATAGCTTCCGCAGCGGCTTGTACATGTTTCTCATGTAGGAGGCGAAGACCAGAAGGTCTCCAGGTGAGAGGACGTCATCCAGGACCCTCCGGACCCCGAACCACATTACAATACTGGAACCAAGGGCCAGTACCAGTTCTACCAGCCTTTGAAAAGTCGCCACCAGGCGGGTCGTCTTCAAACCTGCCCTCAAGTTGCTTCGGTTGAACTTCGAGAATTTGTCGTAGTGGAGTCGCTCGAGTGAAAAGGCCTGAATCATTGATATCGATGTCAGGGATTCATGGGCAAGTGAAGCTACCTTACCCTCTTTCCGCCTCGCCCTATTGGTGGCTTCTTTTATGCTCTGCGTGTACCTGGCGATCGAATACAGGAGTACCGGAACCGTCAAAAGGGCCATCAAAGTCAGTTGCCAGTCCATCAGGAGCATGACAATGACCATCCCTATCAGCAGTGAAAACTTCCCCGTCGCCGTTACGACGAAGTTGACGAGCATTTCTTTCAGAAGGGTGATATCTCCTGTCAAGCGGACAAGGAGATCACCTGATTTGCGGGTGTCATGAAAATTCCGTGACAGCTTCTGGAGGTGATCGTAGAGCCTCCTCCGGATAGAGGCCGTGGTCCTGTGACCCACTTCGGCAGTCAGGATCTCTTCATTATAGGAGAAGATCCCTTTGAGAAAGGCGATCACAACGATAGCCAGGCAGGTGGCGGACAGTACCCATAAAGTCCCCCTCTGGAAAAGGGATGAGAGGATCGGATAGTCCTGGACTTTCTGGTTCTTGAAAAGGATACCGTCAAATATGATCTTGATGGGCCATGGCCTGAGGAGGTCCATCATCATGACACCGAGGCCGCTCAACAGGGCCAGGCTGAGCTGTTTTCGGAACCTGACCATGTAGGGGTAAAAGTAGGAGTAAACCCGCTTTACCGCCTTCGCTTTGATACCCTTCAGTACCGGGATCTTTGGAAGAAGATCAAGACTCACAGGTGGCCTCCGTAAAAAGATCCGCTAATTGCCTGGAACTCGATTCGATATCGTACTCCTCCTCTATTATTTTTCTCGCCATTATTTTGAGCCGCAATCTCAACGAATCGTCCGTCAAGAGCCTTTTTATGGATCTCGCGAGCTCATCGGGATCCTCGGGGGGAACCAATAATCCGGTCTGATTATGACGGACCAGTTCCGGAATGCCGGCTATAGGCGTCGTCACTACTGGGATTCCCATCGCCATCGCTTCTTCGAGTACAACGGGCATACCGTCTTTATCCTTGTTATCGGCCTCCTTACAGGGCAGGACAAAGAGAGTGGCCTTTCGATAATATTTACCGATGAGATCATCTTGCGTCCTGGAACCTTCCAACCTAACGCGATCCTGAAGATTCATTCTCCGAATCTGGCTCTCGATTTCACTTCTCAGAGGTCCGTCACCCACGATTACAACCCGGCAATTTACCTTCTGGCGCTTGAGCTCGGCACACGCATCGATCAGATAAGAAAACCCCTTTTTCTCGACAAACCTCCCCACCGCGAGTATTATCGGTACTTTTTCGCTCATTGCGTTCTCCCCGTTGGGGGAGAATTTACTCAATGAGATTCCGTTCCGGATGATGAAGATCCTGGTGTTTTCAAGGATACCCTTCAGATACCTCTGGTTGTAATCGGTAATGGTAACAACAAATTTGGCCTTCTCCATCCTTCTTTTAAGCTGTTTCTGACTCACCCGATCAGAAAAAATGTCCTTTGCGTGGGCCGTAAAGCTGAAAGGTATCCCCGTAATCAGATGGACATACTTCGCGAGCCTGGTACTGCCACTCGCAAAATGAGAATGAAGATGCCGAACCTTCCGGTCAATTACAAGGCCGCTGACATATCCGGCAAGCAGAAACTTACTCTTTGATTCCCGGCTTCGATGGCTCCTCGCGTACAAAAGACATTTGACGTAACCCACGGGTCGTCTCAAAAAAGAATAGAGGTGAGGGATAACGAACCTCCTCAGATTCCTGTTCGAGGTGCCGGGCAGATAGAAAACCGGACTTCTGATCTCTTTGACAAACGCGTGAACCTGCCCCTCGGGTCTCTTCATAGAAAAGATGGAGACATCAAATCCTTTCTGTTCCAGCGCAAGGATCTCGTTGGCGATAAAGGTTTCCGACAGCCTTGGAAACCTCTTCAGGATATAGGCGATCCTGGGGCGACCATTTTCCTTCCTGAATCCGTGCAAATTCCCTCCACTATACTCAAGATTTCACGCGCGTTATTCTTCCATGTCCGTTTATGGAGAATCGATTTCCTGGCCTCGGTTCCGATTCTACTCATTAGCTCTGGGTTATACCTCAAACTGATTATCTTCTCTGCCAGATCCCGGGGATCACCTGGCTCAAACAACAATCCCGTCCTTCCATCATCAACGATCTCCTT
>CAYTWO010000091.1:0-6373 GCA_964442125.1 uncultured Gemmatimonadota bacterium | reverse complement strand
GGGGATCACCTGGCTCAAACAACAATCCCGTCCTTCCATCATCAACGATCTCCTTTATCTGTCCCATCCCGCTGGTAACTACAGGCCTTCCCATGGCCATGTATTCAAAGATTTTCAGGGGTGAGAAATAGAAATCAGGGATGCGGGTGTAGGGTGCAACTGTTATGTCCATGCATTTAAGGTAAGAAGGGACTTCTGCGTATGGGATTTCTCCGGTAAGAGTTGTATAATCTTGAATCCCTTCTCTGCTGAATTGTTCTTTGAGTGACTCCCGCAGAGGTCCATTCCCCACGATCAGGAGGTGGAAATTTTCGAATGAAGACCACAGTACTTTCATCGCCTCGACCAGTATTTCAACTCCATGCCACCTCTTCAGTGAGCCGAGAAAGCCTACGATGAATTTATCATCAGGGAGGCTCAGTCTTTCCCTTAACATCCCCTGGGTGCCTGTCTCGTCAGGATCGAATTGCACCGGGTCGACGGCGTTAGGGGTCACATGAACTTTTTCAATCGGAACCCCCTTGCTGCCAATATATTCTTTCACCTCCTCAGATACGGCGATGATGGAATCCGCCTTTTGAAACAACACCTCCTCGATCCCCTGTGCGAGAGACTTCATATGGAGAGATCTATACCTTTCCTGCTCAACCGTAAGTGGTGCGTTGACCTCGAGGATATACGGCACTTCGAGGGATTCCGCGGCGGTAATCCCGGAAAAATTCCAGAGGGAATACCTCTCATATATAAAGTCGATCGCCTTTGCCTTATGAATGGTCTCAACCTGGTCATGAAACGCCCGATTCGTGACTAGAGAACGAACTTCTTTGAAGACACCCCACCTGTTATCAATCCCCTCCTCGTTTTCTCTCAAATGCCTGATGATTTCGCCTTCCAGTTCGGGTAAACAGACTTCTACCAAATCGACCATAGCATTGTTTTCATCTCTGAAACCGACACGTGGCGTCACAGTGATGACATCATGGCCGAGTTCTTGAAAGGCCCTTGTCAACTCCCTGACATGGACGGCTCCTCCTTTATTTCCAAGGATAGGAATACCGTAATCGGCTGAAAGATAGAGGATTCTCACCTATTAATCCCCCTCCACCTTGGATCCAAAGATATTGTATATTGGTCCCAGCACAGATTTGTTCATCGATTTCGATGAACAGGGAGAAGAGGTGCTGTTCATTAAGGCTTTGAACCTCCTCTTGATATTGTCGAGTCCATTGAAATCAATTAGGTCTGAAAGGGGATATTGGTGTTGACGAGAACACAATGCCTTTACGATCTCATCCTTCAAAAGCGCGGACGACAACTCCAGGGGAGTGATCAGTTTCAACAATCCCAACCCTGAAAGTTTAACGGCCCTGATGAGTTGCTCCTGGCGTGGATTGACTCTCGGTATTACAATAGACTTTTTATTCAGAGATAGAATTTCACATATGGTGTTATAACCAGCCATCGATACGACGAGATCAGCGGCATTCATATATTCAAGAATATCCGATGTATAATCCTTTACGATCATCTCCTGTCCCGATCCCGTTACATTAATGATGGAATTAAGTTTGTCATTTGAGAAGTCAGGCCCTGTAACGATAAGCCCTCCGATTTTTCTCTGAATAGACAATTCTGACAAGGCCTCGATAAAGACATCGACTATCTCGTGACCGTCCCCTCCTCCTCCCAGTGTCATCAACACCATCTTCTTTTCTCTCATTCCGAGTTGTTCTTTTATCTCCTCGGAAGCACGCAGGGGTTCCTGTCTCTTCAGATACCCGCAGAAATGCACTTTCCTGGCGACTGAGGACGGAAATCGATATTCCTCTATTACGTTGTAAATCTCCTTCGAGCCATAAACCCAAATTTCATCGTAGCACGTGTCAATCAGATCATAGGTATCATTCCCATCCCACTCCTTTCGAACATGGTCCGGGTTGTCGAGAACATCACGGATCCCAAGGACGATCTTTGTGTCAGGCATATTTCCCTTCAGGTAGTGGAGAGATTTGCACAATTCCCCCATTGTCCCTTCAGGTGTTTTATCGACGATAAATAAATCGGGTTGATACTCCTTAAGCGTGCTAAAAATAATCTCCTTACGCATCTTGGTCACCCCATTGGGGTACTGTGAAAGGTACTTAGGCAGGTAATGGTTATTCGATTTCTTGGTCAGACATGGAACCTTGATGTAGTCAACGTTTGAGGGTATTCTCATCGAATGGATCATGGACGACCCGGAAATAATAAGCGTGGAAATCTTCGGGAATGCCTTCGAAAGATGTTCCGATATCAGGAGAGTCCGGCGAATATGGCCGAGACCGAAAGTATCGTGTGAGTACATAGCCAATTTCAAATTTGTGTTTTTATCCATTTGACAATAGCTTTGTAAAATATTACACTTAATTTGCTGACAAAAAGGTCGCCCTTCCCGATCCGGAAGGGTATTGACCTGTAAGCGTCAGCGCCGGGGATGCTTCCTTTCAAGGTAGGTGTATCATCCCCGGATCCGGGTCCCACGCGCCAGAGTGGGACCCTTTAATTCAGAATATGTCCTACTCTCTATTCCTCAACCTTCAGGAGCCCGGAAATCATCTTGACTTTTCTCGAATCTCCGATGTGTGAGAAAAGGGTCCTCGATTCTTCCAGGGCCATTCCGGCTTTCTCGATGTCACCTTTCTCTTTCAGATATTTTCCGTAGTCAAGAAGCGCCTCGGCCAGCCCGAGACTACTCTTGAGCTCTCTGTTTATCTCGATGCTCATTTCGAATGAATCCGTACTCAGCTTGTCGTTCTTCTGTTTGTGGTAGATGACCCCCTTCATCCTGCATGCATCGGCGATACCTAAGCGATCACCCAGATCCTGGAATGTTTTCATGGCCATTTCTACAAACGACATCGCAGTCATCGAATCCATTTTTTCAACGGAAAGATGAGCTTTCCGGAGAAAGATCATTGCAATCAGATTTCTCTCCCCTATCTCCCCCGCGAGCTCCATACTCTTTTCGAGATGCTTTGGAGTCTCTTTCTCATCACCCTTATCCTCAAAGCTGAGGGCAAGATTATAGTATGTCTGAGCCATTCCGCGTACGTCACCTTCCCTTTCATAACATGGAAGGGCTTGTTGGTATGACACAATAGCTTCTTCATTATTGCCCGCAATCTGCGATAGAATACCCATATTATTGTTGACTTGAGCCATCAATCTGGTTTCGCTCTCTTCCTGGGCTACGACCAGTGCCTTCTCGTAAAATTCCCTGGCTCTGCCATGGTCCCCCAGTTCGAAATGAATAGTGCCCAGATTGTTGCAGGCATAAGCCTCCCCGACCGTGTAAGTTACCTTCCTGCAAATGCTAAGACTGCTCTGATTACACTCTATTGCCTTCTCCCACTCTCCCCGCTTGCGGTGTAAGTGTCCCATCCATCTGAAAATGTTAGCCTGAATTTCCTTCTCCCCCAGTGTATCTGCAAGTTCACCAGCTTGTCTATACTTCTCTATCGCTTCTGCCCAGTGTCCCGTCACGTCAAATGTCCTGGAAATACCAATGAGGGTGCTTAGTTCAGTCCTCCTGTCGAGACCAAACTGCATATCCTCATGGACCGTCTTCCACATTAGCTCCAGGTATCTGGCACCGGATTGCTGAGACTCAGTATCCATTGCCTGATGGAAAAAGGATTGAAGCCTTCGTGAAAACTGATCGACATCATTCTTTCTGAGTTCCTCGATCGAAGCCTCTACAAGGTCTCTGATCTTACTATCGACCTCTTTCCACTCTTTTTTTGTTTCGTTAGGAGTAACCATGCTATTTATCGGGAACCTTTCGACGATCTTGACCTGAATCTAATTGTGATCCGCCAGAGCAAATCGAGAAAAATCATTCCCGGGTGGAGGGAATGAGACGACTTTAACCTCTACTTCGTTATCCTCGATGTCGACCTTTCCCCCAAGATCCTGCCATCTCTGTAGATCAGGGATCCATTGGACCACGGAGATGTTTTCCTCGTTAACCAGCTTGAGATCGGCAAACTGGTATGAGAGTTTTACTTCAACCGAGTCATAGAAGACCAGCGATGGGGGATATACATAGTACTCGATAAATCTAGATGATGGGATATATAGAGCCATCCAGGTGTCATCCTCCAGTGCATCCTCCGGGATCTCTATCTCGTTTTCCCATACCTCTATCTCTCCTCCCTCCTCCACGGTGATATACTCCACGTCGTACTCCTCACAATCATCATCGTATTTCCTCTTCAGAAGATCTTCATCATCCAGCAGTTCACCACCGGTCAGGATTCCATTTTCAACCGAAAAGTACCTTACGAATGTGGGAATTGGTTCTGGTGGAGAATAAAGAGAGGGGGTGTCTTCGTAGGCGATCAGGGAAACCGGGAGAAGAGGGTAAAACTCACCCACATTGATACCAAAATGTCCAAGCCTCTGAGCCACTCCGAAGGTCGTCGAGAGTAACAAAAGGAGGAGACCAGAGAGAAGGAGTAAAGATTTTATCCTTCGCGATACTATCATAATACTACCTCCAGCAACATACGTTTTGGAACCAGCTATTTGGCGTTTTTGCTATGGGCAAGAGATATGCCAATAATATAACAGGTTTTGTAATCTTTGTAACTACATGACATACAACTAATAACGATCTTACGAGTCTATTTAGGGGAAAATATGAATCTGGCGGGACCTCTGAGACTGATTAAATTCTTTCTATCGAACTGTAAAGTATTTTTACATTTTCCAGGATTCTGGATAGAATCTGGAGGTTCTGTGAAGATGATATCTGAGAGGAGAGTGCAAATTATTATTACAGGGGTCTGCTGGTCAGCTCAAGCCGTGTCGTTTTATCATATTAAGCAGAGTCGGTCGTGTCACACCCAGCATTCTTGCCGCTCTACTCCTGTTTCCACGGGTGAGCTTCAAGGTCTTCGCGACGAGGATCTTTTCGACCTCATTCCGGGTGACACCATCTTCCGGGATGTCAATAACCAATTGAGATAAAGCCCCACCATTCTCAGTGAATTCAGGTACTTTTTCACTGAACTGCAGCATCTCCTCGTCGATCACATCACCGTCATATAAGACCACGGACCGCTCGATTGTGTTCATCAACTCTCGAATGTTTCCAGGCCAGGAATGAGCCATCAGCGCCTTTTTTGCCCCTGCAGACAGCCTCTTCCTGGCGAGACCGTAAGTTACAGCGAATTGGTCCAGGAAAAATCGAGCGAGCGCCAGGATGTCTTCACCCCGCTCCCGTAACGGTGGAAGGATCAGAGAGACGACGTTCAGACGATAATACATGTCTCGACGAAATCGATTCTCTTGAATGGCCTCCTCGAGGTCCATGTTGGTGGCAGCAATGATGCGCATTTCAATAGGGATGGTTTCGGTACCACCCAGTCGCCTGATTGTTTTATACTCTATCACATTGAGCAACTTGACCTGAAGGCTCGGAGCCATCTGGCCGATCTCATCCAGGAAAATGGTTCCGTTGTGGGCGATCTCGAACAACCCTTTTTTGGTGACCTTCGCGTCGGTAAACGCCCCTTTTTCATATCCAAAGAGTTCAGATTCGAGGAGCTTATCGGGGATCGCGCTGCAATTGATCTCTACAAATGGTTCTTCCGGTCGTGCGCTGTTATAATGTATAGCCCGGGCAAGGAGCTCCTTGCCGGTTCCTGTTTCGCCTCTAATGAGAACCGGGCTCGTGCGGGTCTTGATAACCCTCTCCGCCACGTTTAGCACCTCGAGCAAGCTTGGGCTCACACCAATGATATGCTGGAAATCGTATCGAGATTTCTGCCGATCGATAAACTTTTTGCTTTCTATCCTATTTTTTTCTTTCTGGAGCGATGAGAAGAGATATCTACCAAGTTCTTCTATCTCCTCCGGCAATGAGAAATAATTGCTCACACCGATCTTAAGTGATTTGACTGCCTGGCGAAAAGAACCTTTGAGAGAGAATGATATGATCTCAATCCCAGGATTGAGATGAACGAGTTCTTTAAGGGCCGATACACTCCGGGAGCCTGGCTTGTTTTCGACGAGAATCAATCTACACTCTGAGTTCAAGGATTCAGGAATGTCCTTCGCCCACTGAAGTCGAGATCCGATCTTATCTGGTAGAGATCCTTTCAAAAATTGAAAGGTCTTCCTTGTGCAGACACACAAAAGTGTTTTTTTATCTATCATAAGGTATTGACTCTCAACTTTTTGCTGTGTACCATTTTAGCAGATTATCGTCAGAATGTCAAGCAGTCGAGACTCCGATAAGGTTAAACGAACCGGGCGAGCAGCGAGACTTAGTGGTCACCACACTTACCATTGACAACAGGGGCATCTCCAATTTAATATACCTCTGGCC
>CAYTWO010000090.1:0-9272 GCA_964442125.1 uncultured Gemmatimonadota bacterium | reverse complement strand
TTATGAAGTCGTGAGGTGAAATTGGAGGGAACACTGAAACATGACCACGAGTGAGTGCAAAGCCTTTCAGGGTATATACAGCAAGTATGGCACAACTATACGGTGGGATGGATCCCTCACTGGGACGGGCATCCTCCGTGATGAAATCAGCATGTGGGATGCCCTTGGGTGTGAGATTCCCGACGCGCGGAGTTTATCCTGACTTAACCGGGACCTGCGGGAATGACGGAGAGGGAGGGGTAATACGAACACTCAATATCATTCCGGCTTGTCCGGAAATGCAAAAGGTGCATGTTTCAGTGTGAGTCAATCGGAGAAATTGGTGAAACTTCAGAAAAAAAATCTCTTGACAGGGAGGAGAAAAGATGTATTTTTTATTTCTATCTGAAAATGAAATACATTTTCAAGTAGATCCGCTTGATGAGGCAATACGATGAAACAGGTTGACGGTACAGGTAAGATCATAATCGATCGATTGATGCAAAATGGTCTCAAAGTAACGCGACAGAGGAAGCTTATCTCGGAGATCTTTCTTGAGAAGAGTCACGTGACCGTTGAGGAATTATATCGAGAGGTTAGGGACAGAGGTCCGGGTATCAGCCGGATAACCGTCTACAGGTTATTAAAACTTCTCTGCCGAATCGGTCTTGCACGTGAGCGTCATTTTCAAGGCCGACTGACGAATTTTGACAACATCGCCAGGAAAGAACACCATGACCACTTGATCTGTGAGCGATGTGGTCGGATAGTCGAATTTTCGAGCGAAAGGATTGAAGCCATGCAGCGGGAAATTGCCAGGAGAAGGGGATTCGTGATTACCCGGCACCGGCTGGAAATAAGCGGTATATGTCGGGATTGCCGGAGGTAATGATTTTTTTTAAATTCTAAATGAAATTGAATTGCAACTGCAAATAATAACCGGCTGAGCAACTTAGGTCTCAATATTCAGCCCAAACCAGAGGAGGTCGCGAATGAAGCCTCACGATAGTGGGAGAGAGAAGGCCGGGGTATACACCGGGATGCCGATGGGGGCCTTTCTTGTGCCGGTACTGCTCTCTTTTTTCGGTCACCTGGGCGCCCAGGAAAATGAGTTCGACTGGGAAGAGGAGGTGCTGATATCCGACGGGAGAACCTCTTTAAATGGGTACGGGGAGCTGCACTACAACAGTAGAAAGACGGGAGCTGGTGTGCCGGATAGCGGCGATCTTGCACAGATGGACTTTCACCGCATGGTTATCGGTTTGAGTCATAATTTTTCGGATCGGATCAGCCTTCACGTGGAAGTCGATTTCGAACATGCCGCCTCTGAGCTGGAGCTGGAACTGGCCTACATCGATTTCCTGGTCAGACCCGAGTTCAATTTCAGGGCGGGGAGTGTCCTGATGCCGGTGGGACCGCTCAACGAGTTTCATGAACCCACTCTGTTTTTCAGTGTGGAGCGCCCCTATGTTCAGACCTATATCATTCCCACTACGTGGAATGGGGGAGGTGCGGGAATTTTTGGTTCTCTGCAGTCGGGCTTCCGCTACCGTTTTTACATCGTTCCAGGACTGGACGCGAGTGGTTTTTCGGGATCCCAGGGAATACGGGGGGGTCGTGGCAAGGTGGTCAAGGAACCATCTGAGGACCTTGCCGTAGTGGGGAGGCTGCAATATATCAATATTCCCGGTGTCGATATCGGGTTCTCCTTCTACAGGGGGAACACAGGACAGGGTGAACCGGGACTGAGGGATACCACGGCAGGTATTCTCGAGGGTGATTTCAGGCTGAAGCACGAGGGTTTTGATCTGAGAGCCGTCATTGCTCGTATAGATCTGGGAGGGGCTGATAGAATAAGCGATTTCACGGGAGAGACAATCGGTGATGCCATGTTCGGGTGGTACGTAGAGGGGGCATACGATCTGCTTCAGCTGCATCCCTCGCATGTCACTGGTTCGTTATTCGCGTTCCTGCGTTTTGAGTCTTTTGACACGCATCATAGTGTAGCGGAGGGTTTTACTGCGAATCCAGAATATGACCGGGATATCATTTCCGGTGGTCTTGCCTTTTATCCGCATCAGGAAATTGCCATAAAGGCTGACCTGGAACGATGGGAGGACAAAACGGAGAGGAGCGGCACGCGGTTTAACCTTGCAACAGCCTATCAATTTTAACCGGAGGTTAATTTTGGACGAAGTTTATTACAGGGCGAGCCGACCTTTGATGGGTTCAATCCTAACGCTTTCTCTATATGGCAGTGATCGTCTCTCCTGCGAAAATGTCGTCGAGAAGGTCTTTTCCGAAGTAGGGCGTATCGAGAGGTTGATAAGCTTTTTCGATCCCGACAGTTCACTCTCGCGGATAAATAGGTCCGCAAATAACGGGTTGACAAGGCTGGATCCCAAGTTGGCATGGTTGATATCTGAGAGCCTGAAGTACAGTCGCATGACTCAGGGTGCCTTCGATGTCACAGTCAATCCGATCATGAAGCTATGGGGACACCGTGGAAATGACGCTGTGACCGATTCTCCATCCCGGCAAAAGATCGAAGAGACCATGCGTGCGGTTGGCTTCGGAAAGGTTCGTCTCGATATGACTCAGTTAACGGTCGAATTTCTGGCCGATGGCCTTGAAGTAGATCTTGGGGGTATAGGGAAGGGGTATGGGGTCGATCGGTCCGTCAGCCTCATGGTGAAAGAAGGAGTTTCACGAGCGCTTGTGTCGTTTGGGAGTGTCGGCTATGCACTGGGTGCACCTCCGGGGAAACGGGGATGGGCGATAGGTATACAGGATCCCACAGATCAAAGCGGGTTGACAGGGACCCTGATCCTGAAGGATCGTGCTGTGTCTACGTCCGGGGGTTACCAGCAGTACCTGACGCTGGATGGTTCGACCCGTTCCCATCTTATCGACCCCCGCACAGGGCGTCCTATACCCCGTCTGACGAGTGGAACGGTTGTCTGCCCATCAGCGACGGAGGCCGACGCCTTATCGACCGGTTTTCTGATCCTTGGAAGGGTTGATGGATTGTCACTTCTTGAGAGGATAGAAGATGTAGAGGGCCAAATCGTCACAAAAGAGCCGGACGAATCTTCAGGTGTCTATACGACCAGCGGTTGGGACCACCATCTGGAATATCGTGGAGGAAGGGATCGTAACCGCCGGAAGTTCCTCAAGGCGGCTTTGTTGGCGTTTGGATTTTTATTGTTTGGACGTGTTCCTCTGTTGTCGTCAATCTCCCCCCGAATAAAATACGTGCTGAAATGGCTGATACCCGGCGCGGAATACTACGAGGAGCAAAAAATCGAGTTGACCAGAGAACAGATTAAAATGGTCCAGGAACAGGTCGGCAAGCGCTTCAGGAATAATAAATATCTGTTCTATTCGGGACTCGAGGGAGATAAACCGATCGGTCATGCCGTTATCCTGGATGTTCCTGGTAAGGAGATGCCGATAACGTTCATGGTCTCCATGAATCCGGATGGTGAGGTCATGGGGGTAGAGGTACTTACATACCGGGAATCTATCGGAGGAGAGATCCGATCCAAGCGATTCCTGAGACAGTTTCGCGGGTTGACCCTCGCTTCTCCCATCCACATTGGTCAGGACATAGAGGCCATTACGGGCGCGACGATTTCTGCACGTTCAACCGCATACGCGGTAAGAAAGGCCCTCGCGCTCCTGGGAGTCGTATTCGGGAACATCGAGACGGATAACGAGTGAACAGCCGGCAGGGAAGAAGCCAGTCTACTCTTGCTTCACGCCGAGGGATGACAGCATGGTCGGGATACTGGTTGTAGGTCTCCTGCAGGCGAAGTTCTGACAGACATAAGCGGTTGCCTGCCCATCGATGCCTGTCTGATTTATGGTATAGCCGGCAATCTCGGTAATATCAGATCCTTCGCCGGGGGGACGAAAGATGACGACCTTGTTCGGAATATACTCTGACTGGAGAGCTTGAATCATCGATCGTGTATCGACCGAGCCTGATTTACCGGAGATGACGACCTCATAAGATGGACCCAGGTTGAAGTCGACCGAGCTCATGAGTTGGGTGTGCGCGGAGGGGTGAGAGGCGACCTGTCCGGAGAAGGCACGCAGGATCTTCTCCGCCTTCTCACCGTAATCTGCTCGCGCTGTGATCCTCCACAGCCGGAGAAGGTTGAGTGATGCAATGGAGTTTCCTGATGGGATAGCCCCATCGTAGATCTCCTTCCGGCGTATCAGGAGTTTATCGCCATCGAGGGCGGTATAGAACAAGGCTCCCTCATCGTCATCCCAGAAGAGATCGATCGTCAGATCGACGAGACGGATCGCCTCCCGTAAATATCGAACATCGAACGAGGCTTCATAGAGGTCGAGAAGTCCCTGTACGAGGAAGGCGTAATCGTTCACGTGGGCCGGCAGTGAAGCCACTCCCCGCCGATATCT
Organism: uncultured Gemmatimonadota bacterium; assembly: GCA_964442125.1. Classification (GTDB taxonomy): domain Bacteria; phylum Gemmatimonadota; class CAZMKB01; order CAZMKB01; family CAZNLH01; genus CAYTWO01. Next base: position 4,862 of record CAYTWO010000090.1, on the reverse strand, counting down.
TCTGACGAGTCTCCCACGGTCATCGGTCATGTTGGAAAGGATAAAATCAGCGGCCCTTTGAGCCGCGAGTAGAAACTTCTCCTCGGAAAACGCCTGATATCCCTTGGAAAATGCGGAGATCATCAATCCGTTCCATGCGGTTAGGATCTTGTCGTCTTTGAGGGGATGGATCCTCGCCTCCCGTGATCTGAAGAGTTTCAAACGTCCATCTTCGATACGTTTCTCAAGGGAAGCAGTGTCCATCCCGATGTCGACGGCTAACCGTCCCAGTGGTACTTTCAGGTACAGAATATTCATCCCTGGTGACTCTCCGGAGAAGTTTCCATCCTCATCGGCGTTGAAGACTTCGATAAAAAAGCGGCCTTCCTCCTCGCCGAGGGCTTTGATGATCTCTTTCGTTGACCAGGTGTAAAATTTTCCCTCTTCCCCTTCGCTGTCAGCGTCCTCTGCGCTGTAAAACCCACCGTCGGGGGAGGTCATGTCGCGCAGCACATAGGTTAGAATCTCATGTGCGGTTCGCGAAAAATCCGGGTTCCCTGTGGCCCTGAAGGCTTCTATATAAGCGATAGAGAGGAGGGCCTGGTCATACAACATCTTTTCGAAGTGGGGGACCAGCCAATCCGGATCAGTCGAGTACCTGTGGAAACCATAACCGATGTGGTCATAAATGCCCCCGAGGCGCATTTCTGTGAGGGTCTTCTTCACCATTTCAAGTGCCCTGTCGTCGCCGCTCCTCTTCCACATACGGAGCAGAAAGGTCAGGTTGTGAGGTGTCGGGAATTTGGGTGCCTGACCGAAGCCGCCTCGAAGGTGATCGTATTTACTGTCCAGCTGTGAGTATGCTGTCTCGATTGTAGTGAGCGACAGGTCCTCTCCTCCAAAACGGCTGTTTTCCAATTCCAGGAGTGCGGACTCTATTCGCTCGGCGACACGTTCGAATTCATCGGGCTTATTCCTCCAGGCTTCGACTATACCGGGAAGGATCTCCATCAGCCCGGGCATCCCCAAACGGGAGGTTTTCGGAAAGTAGGTTCCGGCAAAAACCGGTTTTTCATCGGGAGTCATTACAATTGTCAACGGCCATCCGCCACTCCCTGTCATTGCCTGACAGACCGTCATGAAGATATTGTCTATATCAGGTCTCTCCTCGCGATCGACCTTGATGGAGATGAAATTTTCGTTCAGCATTGTCGCAACATCGAGATCATCGAAAGATTCCTCTTCCATTACATGGCACCAGTGGCAGGTAGAATAGCCAATAGAGAGAAAAATGAGTTTTCCCTCCTCCCTTGCAGCCCTGAACGCCTCCTCTCCCCAGGGAAACCAGTTGACCGGGTTGTGTGCGTGCTGCAGGAGGTAGGGACTCACCTCGAGGATCAACCTGTTGGTGTATACAGGCGTTCCACCCTCATCGATATGTCTTGTTCTCGGAGAATAGGATCGGTCCATATCGATTAAAGCGGCGGCGAGCCTGTCCTGTAAATCCTTCGAAAACGTGATCCCCACGGGAGGGGAAGTCAGGGTCTCTTCTGTCTTCATTATTTCTCCCTTTGAACTCTCCCTCAATCTGTCTCCTGTCTCCTCGTCACATGCCGTAGTCGACGTCAACAGCGAGGTCAGGAATAACAGGAGCAGAATCGAGCCGACACGCGGACCGGTCTTATCGCCGATCTCTTTGTCAAAATTAGTTATCATTCGCTCTCTGTCATTACCCTGTGGTGATGATATCAGAAAAGGTTGTCACGCTCCCCTGAAATTGTCTCACAGGCCGGGGACGTGTACTTGGGGTCCCTCATGAAAGATGGGCTTTCGGGTAGTCTTCTTCAAGCCCCCCGCTCACCTTACCCGAATCGTCAGCGTTTCGTGTGGGTTGATGTCGAAAATGATAGGGTTGGTGGGGAAAATGACTCCGGGAATTGTTTCCTCTGTCGTCGTGTTGAGTACGGCGTGTGAAAAAGGGAAAGCGGTGAAAAGCTGCACCCCCGGAGATGAGATTCCGCCAACCTCCTGGATCCTGAGGATGATATCGGAGTCTCCGTTGAACCCTGCCTTCTTGACACTCACCAGGATCACATTATCGTGGCTGAGGTTGAAGAAGCTCTCTTCGTCGGATTCGATCTGATCCCCGGAGCCCGGGTTTCCCCGAAGTAGGAGAGCTTCGAGTGGATTATTGAACGACCATCCGAACCGTACCGCCTCCGTGGGTGTCTCCTTGTGGAGAGAGTCTGCGGGGATGTGAGAGCTTGTGATGGAGTAGTGGAAGTCACTCATCTCGATCCCGTTGTCGAGGCTCGTGATAGTGACGACTCCCTGGTCACTTGTTTCTCCCTGATCGATTTTCTGGATGGCCCGTGTTACAATGGTCGCCTCGTCGGGCCGAAAGATGAGGTTCCGGTGGTAGGTACCCCCGATTTCATTCAAGAAGGATTCCCTGTTTGCCATCGTCACACCGAAGCCGGCAGCTTCTCTCATGTCAATGACATGCTGGGATACAAAATTACCAACAAAGGCACCGGGTAGATAATCCCGGTCAGGATGGATAAACATATCCGGGTTTTCGATACCGACCTGGAATCCGTCATGGATATCGAGGCTGAAGGGAAAGGTAAAGTAATAATGTTCCGAGTGCTGTGCATAGGGAACAAATCGCATTCTCCCCTTATCGAGCGAGTTGACCAGGTCGATCCGTTTGATGTCACCATAGAGGATGATCTGGACTTTTGACAGACAGGAGGAATTGAAATCGATAACCAGTTCGCCGCTGACGGGACCGGGATCACCGCTGATCGTTACTGGGCCCGGGGACAGGTGGTGATAGATCCCGAAGAAATCCTCCATGTTCGTCGACCGTACGACTCCGTTGAACGCAAAATCGCCTCCATGGTTGACCAGTTCACGTCCTGAATCCTTGTCCCAGATACTCAAACCTTCAGGACTTATCGAGACCCGGTAAAAATCGTTTTCGATCGTCCTGTTGTCATTGGAGAGTATGACCCTGTCTTTATAGACGGGGGGATCGGAAACCGCTTCTCCGGAATAGAGTTTGTAGCCAACCGGGGGAACATCGACAGCCAGGAATTCGATTGTCCGATTCTCTGACCTTTCATACGGGATCTCCTTCATCGTCGCCTTGTCCCTGAGGATGAAACCGCCGTTATAGACGGCCTGGGGCAGCTGGACCCGTACGATATCCGTCCTCTCCCAGGAGAGGGGATTGAAGACGAGAATAGCCGGCGTGTCTGATCCTGCTGTATCTCCCAGTTCTCTCAGGGCTCGATTGATGAGTGTTTCGCTCGAAGTGTATGCCCGCAGTGCTGTCTCGAAGTCGATCTCGTTGGATCTGTCGATCTCTTCCCTGGTCAACATCCCGGGCCAGCCGGTCCCCGCGCCGGAATGCTCGTCGAAAGTGTGGATGCTCTGGTAGATGTGGTTGATCTGATCGCTGGGATAATCTGAACCGTTGAGATAGTTTATGGCGGCCAGTTTTTCTCCCGTGAGGGTCCGGTCTCCAGCTATACGAATCCATCCCTGGCTGACTGGGACCGCCGAGTTTACCGCTCCTGCCCACAGACCGGCCGAATCCCCTGAATAGACAGGGAATGACCCTTGATAGGTCTCTTCCATATGGCGGAAAAATTCCTCGGGTGTCGAGAGAATCATCCGTGAAGTATGGTTGGCATTCCACCAGTCCACGTTCCCAAAGGTCCCGATGACATTATTGGCCATCCCGTTGTCCCCCGTTCCGTCCAGGATCAGGATGGCATCATGTGGATAACCCGCCGATTCCCACTCCTGAATCCTGGCAAGGACCTTTTCCTCCATCTGGGAGTGTGACGAGTGGAGGTAGTAATCGAACGTGCCCTCGAGGTACGCGCCGTATCCCATCCAGGTGAGTATCCGGCTGCCGTCTGGCCCCTCGTAGTAAAAAGGGCGATCGGAAAGAGGAATGTCCGCCGCTCCACCAAGCCAGGTGTTCGGACCAGTGAGTAAGAAACCTATCTCACTCTTTACTGCTGCCTGTGGGATTGCCCAGGACCAGCCAGGTACATCGTTCATGAGCATCACCATTATATCGATATCAAATTCTTTCCGGAGCCGCTGGGCGGGGTAGAAAAAACGGTTCATCTCCTCGTATCCAAGCATGCTCGAGTGCATGTTGGCATATCCTCCCCCGATCGAAATTCGCCCGGCCCTGACATAGCCGAAGAGTTTCTGAAGCTCCTCGGGATCATAGGTGCGGTTGAGCCACTGCTCGAGCTGCCATATATTCTCGATGGTCCATTTGAATTGTGGATAGATGTCGAGGTATCCCAGGACCTGATCGATCCTCTCCTTACACTCGTCGGCCACGTCATCGGGAGGTGCGGTAAAACCGATATCAAGGTGTGTCAACTGAGCGATGTATATCTCCTGTATAGCGGCCGAGGTGGCCGTACTGATGAGAAAAATGGACGACAATGCCATGAACGCCGTGGCCGGCCGAAACAGGGAATTCTTGAAGCGTGGCTCTGGCATCTGGTTTCTCCAGGATATTGAATTGAGATTCGAGCCTACCATAATATTAGAGCGAGTCATGACCGAGTCGGGCTGACAGCTACTGATAAATTGTCGAAGGCCGTGAAATCGTCTGTCTATGACATGTCATTATACCAGCTAATGCATTGAAAGTCAATTTGAACTGAATTACTGGAGTTTCCCCAATTTCTCTGATTGATTCACACTGAAACATGCCGCTTGAGTGATTGGTGAGTAGTGAATAGTACCCTTCCCTCGCCGTCATTCCCGCAAGCTGATCGGAGATCAGCGCGTCGGGAAAATGCAAAGCGAGCGTTCCCGAAGGATACGCGAGCGAAGTCAGCAAT
>CAYTWO010000089.1:0-9524 GCA_964442125.1 uncultured Gemmatimonadota bacterium | reverse complement strand
TATCACATCAAGATATCCGCACATTTCTTCCCGACAGAATCGCTCAAATTAGGTATGACCTAAGTTGAGCGGTTATCGTGTCGACACTCATTCAGACGGTAAACGATCACGTGTGGAATGACGAAGGTGTTTCTACCCAGGTCAGACATTCCCCTGCTCTCTCGATAAAGATAGTGCTGAGTTGACGGTTTCCCGCCTTCAAGAGAGCATCTGCCAGCACGATATAACCTTTGGCCATGGCCAGTGTGTCACCCTGTCTCTCGGCACAGGCCAGCTTCCGCTGAAGTATTAACAATCCTTTTTCGCTCGGCATGGCTATTACAATCCTCCAAGGGGTTGTTAAGCAAACTCCGTACCACTACGGGAGGCATATGCCCTGACCATCCTGTTTAGTGAACCTGCCGATGGGAAGTGAGGTTTTCTACGGACCTTCAAGGATTTACATGGGAACTGATCGAGGTAATATGAGGATCGTGTCACCTGAAATCCTTTTCCAGGTCTCCGGAAAAAAGATCGACCTCGTGGAAAAAGACGAACGCCGGTGATTGTGCAATGGTTGGGAAGTGATACAGGGGAAGGAGTTCGTTTTAGCCGGTGGGGATCAGCGAAAGGGCAAGATCGATCGCTTCGGAGAGGTCATCGCATATATGGAAGTCTCTATTATCCTTGCCTGCTTTTCCGAGGGAATTCAATCCATCTCCAGTTTTGACCAGAATACCCACACCGCCCATCTTTCGCGCTATCTCAACATCGGTCAACTTGTCTCCTAAAATGAAGGATCTCTTCAGATCGATGCTGTGTTCTCTTTGGGCCTGAAGGATCATACCCATACCGGGTTTACGGCAATCACACCCTTCTGCACCGCTTTCAAGTTCCTCATGAGGCAGATGGGGACAATAGTAAATAGAATCGAGCCTTGCCCCTTCCTTCTCAAGGAGTTCACCCAGGCGCTGGTGGATGGCGGTTACCGTTTCGACACTATAGTATCCCCTTGTGATACCGGATTGATTGGTCACCAGGATGGCCATCACCCCTCTTCGATTGAGTTTAGATATAGCTTTGCCCACCCTCGGTAGCAGTTCGACCTTCTCGGAATCCGAGAGGTAGGGAACGTCCTCGATAATTGTACCATCCCTGTCCATGAAAACCGCTATCCTGCTTAATTCCATCTCTCTCAAAGGATCTCCTTTAAAAACGAATTTATCTCTCCGTCATCGTCTTCCAGAACGGTTCTGAGGTCCAGGTGGAAACGATCGTGGTAAATTCGACCGATGATTGGAGGGGTCCATTCCCTGGCCACTCTCTCCAGATCGTTGATGCCTCGATCCCCTCCGGTGATCGATAGGGCAACCGACGGGATGGTCGTGGCCGGCAGAGAACCACCCCCCACCTCTGAGGAGACTTCCAGCATTGTCACCATGGACCTTGACTTTTCACCTAATGAATCGATGATCGTCTCTCCACGCTTCCTGATCTCAGCACATGTTACCGCAAGCATCCTGAGCACAGGGATTTCCCTTATCGCCCTTTCAGGCTCCAGGTAGAGCTTCAAAGTCGCCTCCATGGCAGCAAGAGTAAACTTGTCCACTCTGTATGTTCTGGTGAGAGGATTTGACTTGATCGTGTCCAGGTGCTTTCGGGACCCGGCAATGATTCCCGCCTGGGGTCCACCCAGCATTTTATCTCCGCTGAAACAGACAATCGACACGCCTTCTTTGAGGCACTCACCGACAGTCTCCTCTCCCTCTACACCGTATTTTTCGAGATCGAGAATAACCCCACTTCCCTGATCATAGAAAAGAGGAACCGATGTCTCCCTGCTCAGCTCGGCCAGTTCTCTTATACCTACCTCATCGACAAAACCTGACATCTTGAAGTTACTCTTGTGAACCTTGACTAGAATCCCGGTATTCTTGGAGAGGGCATTTCTATAATCAGATAACTTCGTTTTGTTTGTCGTTCCCACCTCCACCATCCGCGCCCCGCTTTTCGACATTATATCGGGCATCCGGAACGAACCACCGATTTCGATCAGTTCTCCACGGGAAACGACGGCCTCTTTGTTCATTGAAAAGGTGTTAAGGACAAGGGTTACAGCGGCTGCATTATTGTTCACCACCAGCGCGGATTCAGCACCTGTGATCCTCCTGATGAGGTCTTCACAATGAATATGGCGGGATCCCCTCTCTCCCTTATCCAGGTCATATTCGAGTGTACAGTATCCGCGTGAGATCGAATCGATCGCGTCGATAGCCCGTCGGGAGAGCAAGGATCGTCCGAGATTGGTATGAAGGATTACTCCGGTTGCGTTGATGACCGGCATCAAGGTTGAGATTTTGCCCGATCTGATCCGCGTTTCCAAGCGCTCTATGATCTGTTCACCTATCTCTATGTCTGTCGAGATCAAACCCGATTGGATATCTCCACGAACCTCATCGACAACACGCTGAAGTTCCAGCTTGATCTCACCCCTGGAAAAGCGCTCGATCAACTCCATTATCCTCGTGTCGTTCAGGAGAACATCCATCGATGGGATATGTGCCAATTCCTTGCCTTTCATTACATCACTCCTGCACCTTTTTGACTGCGATCTGCGGGGTCCGGATCTCGCAGTGTCTCTCTTTTTCCGCCTGTATCCTGTCCATCAACTTGGAGGAAATCTCTAAAACCGCGCAGAATACTCGAATAGACGAGATAATCATAACACAGCATGGAGAATCTCTTTCCGGAAACCGACAGGAGACTCCTAACCGCACGGTTACCAGGAAATCGGACAAGTCCTCTGATCAGGAGGCTCAATGCCTTTTCCTTGAGCGTCCACCCTTCGTCTTTAGTAGGTGTCATCAAATATTGCGCCCGCAGTTCACGTGCAATATCCGGTCTTCCATTTACTATAACCGGCAGAGAGTACCTGCCGAACGTATAGTTCCTTTCGCACAAGCCTCCAAGTTCGATCTTGCTGTGATGGTATGTGACAGCCCCTTTCAAATAGGTCAGAGTAACACCTGTCCTGTGCAGATCGAAACCCATCAGCGTATCTTCTCCCCCCCACTCTTTGATCTCCTCGTTAAAAGAACCGGCTCGTTCGAACTCTTTTTTTCTACACGAAAAGTTGCTGGAATCGAGATATCTCCATGGAACTGGCTCTCCCGTTTTCAGTTTCTTCACCCCGCGGGTCTCGAGATACTTGTATAGGGATGATGTACCTGTCCAGATTACATGACCGACACATACCAGTGCCCCCTCAGACTCATAGGCATCGAGGTGTCGTCGAATAAATTCAGGGTGAGCTGTCATGTCGCTGTCCATAAAAATTACTATCTCTCCACGGGACGCCCGAACTCCTGCATTCCGTGCCCCTCCCCTGCCAAGAGATTTCTCGTTCCTGACCAATCTGGGTAAGTATTCGTCTATCCCATCCCCCAGAAACTCCTCCAGGGAAGGTTCAGACCCATCGTCCACCACAATGACTTCAACATCATCACGCGCAAGGACCTGGGCCTTAAGACTTCGGATTGCCTGCACCACTTCACCGGGATTGTTGTTGGCGGGGATAACGACCGATGCCTTCACTTTATCCTTTTTCATGGTAAATTCGATCCACGAGCTTACCTGTCAACGCACAACAGCAATTTTTCCGGTGGCCGCGCTGCTACCATCAGATCTCGATACGACGAGGTAAACCCCGCTCGGGACTGGATCTCCTGACGCATCCTTACCGTCCCACCTTATCCACTCCCCTTCGCTTCCTAACTTCCTGACCTCGGTACCCTTCAGGCTATAGATAGTCAATGAGACCGGTGAGGAGAAGGGACCGAGCGAAACACCGGTGTGACCCTGGGAAGGCACGAAAGGATTTGGAAAGACGGTGATCTTCTGAGATTCGTTTGCCGGAGGGATATCACCCAGCGGATCATATCGGCTGATACCTTTTTCCGTTGCAAACCATATCATATTCCTGATGTCGTCAACGTAGATATCCCAGACACGGTTATCAATCAAATTACTGTTCGCCTCGTTAAAGACCTCCCAGCTGTCGTCCACCCTGTCGTACCTGCTCACACCTGATGGTGTGGCGAACCAGACAAATCGATTCCCCTGAAACTCGATATCCCTTATGAGGAGGTCAATGAGACCGCCCCCCGTGTTTTCCCTCGTGAAGGAACGCCACACATATCCGGACCTGTTGGCAGGGTCCGACTGGAAATCGACTTCGTTGACCCCACTCGCCGAAGCGATCCAGAGGTGATTCTCCGGTCCAACTTTCAAGTCGTTGATCGATCCCGAGAGAAGGAATCTCTCATCCTGGTCGACCTGGAGGAGAAGACTGTCTGCCCCTGTCACGGGCTCCAGGATAAAGACATCAACACCGACCTCCTTGTAACCGATCCACAGGTTTCCCTGCTGGTCAAGCGTTAGCGCATTGACCTCATCATCCCTCAGGAAGTCTACGAAGGACCTGAAGCTTGCCTCTCCCCTGTAATCCTGGAGGAGATCCAGTCCCCCCCGCATTCCGAAACTATTTTGCTCCCAGGACCCGATCCAGGCGCTGTTCTCGCCCTTGAAGACGACTTCGGCCCTGATCGCGTCGCTTGATAAACCGGTCGTGGAGGCAGGAAAGAGCCACCACGAATCATCCTCGGGGTCCATTGTACCCGAATCGTCGAGAATGCTCAATCCGGACGAACCTGAATTCGTAGTGTTGAACGAGGGTGATCCCGCCCATATGGTAGAATCTGGAGCCACGCTCAATGAACTGGCAAAATTAAATGCTAAACCGCTATTCGATGCGGTATAAGAATACCATATCGATCCGTCGTATCTGCCTAAGGAAGATTCACTCCTTGACACCTTCCACGTCGAAGTCCAGAGAACACCGCTTTGGTCGACCACAACGTTCGTCAGGAAATTTGTCGAAGGACCCGGAAGTGTCCATACCTTCCAGCCACCCTCCTCTCTCCTGGCGAATCCACCTAGAGACGTCCCCAAGTATAAGGAATTATCCGGAGTGACGAAGAGTGAGAGGAATTTTGATGTCCCCAGGTCTTCGGTCCGGTTCACCCACGTCGTCAGATCGAGAGAGAATACACCCCCTTCGGTAGCAAGCCACAGGTCCGTATTCCAGATAAGGATATCATTGGCGATCAGTGAATTTCCTGACAAACCACCAATCATGTCCGTCAACGTCCCGTCGCCCTGCAGCATCTGAACACCCGATTCTGTGCCCAGGTACAGACCTCCACCGGGGTCAGAGAAGAGACATCGAACAGAGTTGTCGAGTAGACTGTCATCGGTAGTAAAATGCTGAAAAACACCTTCGCCCGTAAGGAGCCACAATCCATCGTTTGTTGCGAAGGCGGTAGTGTCACCATGAAAAGCGATTTCCCTTACCTCGAGGTTTCTCGGCTCCGCAAAGAAGAGGTTCCTTGGCTGCAGAATTTCTCCATCGAGACGCAACTGTGCCGCTCCCCTTGTGGTCCCTACCCAGATATCATCTCCGTTCAGTGTCACAAAAAGGACATCATTCGATGGAAGACCGTCAAGATCCGTGTAATTCCGGATCGCTCCGCTGTTGAATTGAATATCGATCCCCCTGTCTGCCGTCGAAAGAATAAGCCTCCCATCCTGATCGATCGCGACACCCGTGAAATCTACCGAAGAAAAACCATCGATCCGCCCCCGAACAGAGATCCCCTCGGTATCGGGCTGGAACGTCAGGGCACCCCCCCAGCTCGCAAGAAGGATCTCGCGGCGCGCCTGGTCGAAGGCAAAAGATCTCACCGTGTTTACGTTGGTAAAACTGGTCCATTGAGAAGCCAGAAGGGTCGGTGACCACAGGCATGACACAATCACCACAAATATGACATATTTCCAACCGTCAGGCACTTGGCATCTCCTACACTCAATCCCTTGATTCAAGATAGAACTCGACCTCGAGTACTTCACCACCCAACTCACCTTCTTTCTCATCCCCCTGATCCTCGTCGGGGTCATATACTCCATCCCGGCCGACATCGGAATAGACCAGGAGGCGATAAATTCCCCGGGGGAGATGGGTCAAGGAAAAGGATCCCTCTGGACCAACACCTGTCCTGTAGATCAAAGAATCCGGAAGGTGAGTGGCCTGAAAGTAGATTTCCCCCCCGAGATCCTCAGGTACTTCGACATTACCCTCGATGATTCCGGTATATATGGAATCGCCCGTGCTGAAACAGTAGCCAGGCAAATCTTCCAGGGGATTTCCCCTGAGATCCACTATCTCCTTTGACAGAAAGACACAGTAAGTACACCCAGGGTGAAATCCGCCTTCAGGGCGAAGTTCGATATAATCCCACCCGTACTTCATCTTGAGCTTCGAGTGCACGGGCAAGAGCGAAACACCCTCACCTCCCCTCACCGTTACAATCTCTTCACCGAAAACTATCCGGACTGCCGATCCCCGAGCAACACCGGTCGCGTTACTATCCGGATCGAGCGTCACTATCTGTGGGGGTAACTCGTCAACGGGTCCCCCCGGTGGCGGTATTCTACTCCCACACGAGGATACCAGGAAGCCGAAATGAACAAGGGAGAACGAGAGAAGAATCGAGCCTCTCCATCTCGAGGCCTTCGTGAAATACAAACGGCTACTCTCCTCCGCGAAGCGCTCGAAGGTTTCCTTCCAGTTTACTTAACATCTCTCTAAAATCCCTCTGCTTGGATCTCTCACGCTTCACCACATCCTCAGGAGCCTTTCCAAGAAACTCCCTATCACTGAGCCTGTTTTCCAGATTGTCCAGCTGTCCCTGGATTCGAACGATTTCTTTCTCGAGCCGTGCCGTCTCCTTTTCCGCATCGACAAGTTCCTTGAGAGGAATGAATATCTGGGTGGTTCCCAGGACAGTTCGCGCTACCTGCAATGGAGGATCAAAAGCGGCATGTACGTTGACCGGAGTGATATTGGACAAGTGCGTTATATAGGTTGAATGAGATTGGAGGATCTCTCTCTTACCATCGTCCTCTTCGAGAAAATGTCCCTCCGCCTTCTGGTTCGATTTTACACCGTAGTCCCCTTTCAGCATCAGACAATGGCGTATAACACCTCTCAGGTACTCCATTTGATCCTCCGCATCCTGGTCGAGCAGTTCTCCTCGAACCTCCGGCCAGGATGCCCTCATCAATGTGTCTCCTTCATGGGGTATCTTTGACCAGAGCTCCTCCGTGATAAAGGGTACAAAGGGATGAAAAAGCCTGAGAAGTCCCTCGAGGACAAACCACGCTATATGCCGGGCGACATCTCCTTCCCCTTTCTCCTTATCACCCTCCTCCATCCACCTCTCCTTGGCCAGTTCCACATATGCGTCACAGTAGTCGTGCCAGAAAAAATCGTACAGGACCGACGATGCCTCGTTGAAGCGAAAACCGGACAGCGCCCCAGTCACCGAGCTTACCGTTTTCTGGTACCGGGACAGGATCCAGCGGTCCGCAAGCTGAAGTGATTCTGCTTGAGGCAGTGCATCTCTCGCCTCGAACCGATCGTTGAGATTCATGCAGAGCAGCCTGGAGACGTTCCATATTTTATTGGTCAAATTCCGCCCGATATGAAACTTGTCTCTGGAGAGATGCAGTTCATGTCCCTCGGAGGCAATGCCTATCAAGCTGAACCTGAGGGCGTCCGCCCCGAATTCCTCTATGATGTCGATGGGGTCGATCGTGTTTCCCCGGGATTTCGACATCTTCTTTCCGGTATCGTCACGGACCATCCCGTGGATATAGATGTCCCTGAATGGGACATCTCCGACGAACTCGATCCCCGCCATGATCATCTTAGCCACCCAGAAGAAAATGATATCGTGTGCAGTAACGAGGGTGCTGGTCGGATAGTATATCGCGAGGTCATCTTCACTCTCCGGCCACCCAAGCGTCGAGAAAGGCCACAACCAGGAGGAAAACCATGTATCGAGAACATCTTCGTCCTGATTAATAGACGACGAGTTACAACTGGAACAGTGGGTAGGATCATCTATCTCCACGGTCAATTCGCCGCAATCATCACAGTACCAGACCGGAATACGGTGCCCCCACCAAAGCTGTCTCGAGATGCACCAGTCTCGTATGTTCTCCATCCACTCCAGATAGATCTTCTCCCAGCGACGCGGGTGAAACTCATACTCTCCTCCATTAAATGCCTCCAGTGCAGGATCGGCGAGCGGTTTCATCCTTACGAACCATTGCGTGGAGACATAAGGTTCGATGACCGTGTCACACCGGTAACAGTGCCCAACCATGTGGATATGAGGCTCGACTTTTTCCAGAAGCGAGCCCTCCCGTAGCCTGTCGAGTACATGTTCCCTGGCCGTGATGCAGTCCATACCCTCGAAGGGGCCGGCATTATCGTTCAGGCTCCCATCGGGGTTGAGTATATTGACCAGGTGGAGGGAATGTCTTTTCCCGATCTCGAAGTCGTTCGGATCGTGTCCAGGAGTCACCTTGACCGCACCCGTCCCCATCTCGATATCGACCCAAGGATCCTCTATGACAGGCAATTCACGTCCAATGATCGGCAGAATGATCGTTTTCCCCCTCAATGCCCTGTATCGCTTGTCGTCGGGGTGCACAGCCACTGCCGTATCCCCCAGCATGGTTTCGGGTCTGGTCGTAGCCACGACAACCGATCCACTCTCACCCTTTACCGGATACCGGATGTAATAAAGCTTCCCCTCGTGCTCGTTATGCTCCACCTCCTCATCGGAGAGAGCCGTTGTGCACCTGGGGCACCAGTTGATTATATATTCACCCCGGTAAATCAGGTCTTTTTTGTAGAGGTGGACGAATACCCTGCGGACGGCCAGGGACAAACCTTCATCCATCGTAAACCTCTCCCTGTTCCAGTCACAGGATGCTCCCAACCGACGCAACTGGCTCGAGATCGTGTTCCCGTGTTTCTCTTTCCACTCCCAGACCTTATCGATAAATTTATCTCTCCCCAGTTCGCGTCGAGTCACTCCCTCTCTGTCGAGGGCCTTCTCGACGACGTTCTGCGTCGCGATCCCTGCGTGATCCGAACCGGGGATCCAGAGGGTCTTCAAAGAGCTCATTCGTTTCCATCGGATCAGGATATCCTGAAAGGTGATGTTGAAGGCATGCCCCATATGGAGGACACCCGTTACGTTCGGGGGAGGTATTACGATCGTGTAAGTCTCCCGGCCATCAGATAAATCAGGAGTGAAAAAACCACTTTTCTCCCACCACTCATAGATCCTTTCTTCCACTCCCGCCGCATCATATTTCGTAGAGAGTTCAATCATTTCGTCTTCTTCTCTTTGGTTATATCCTGTCATTAAACAATGCTATACAGGATTTTACTATAATAGGACCGGGCTGTTCCGTCAACTCCTTTGGGTTAAAACCTAGGTTGAAGTACCTGCACTTTTTCTGGGTTATACGTGGCCTCGGGTGAGTTTAAGGCCTTTCAGCGGCACCCCAGGAAGTCATTCCCGCAAGCTGATTGTAGATCAGCGCGTCGGGAATCAATTCAAACCAGA
>CAYTWO010000088.1:0-9552 GCA_964442125.1 uncultured Gemmatimonadota bacterium | reverse complement strand
GATGACCTTCATGGTCTGGAAATATGCAGAGAAGGACGACGATCGATGGATCTTCATCCCGGCAGTCGACCTTATCCGCCGTATTGCCGCTGACGACAAGCGCTCGAGCTTTGTGGGATCGGATTTCTCATATGAAGACATATCCGGCCGCGATGTCTCATCCGATACCCACGAACTGTTGGGCGATGAGACTATCGATGGGAGGGAGTGCTACCTGATCCAGAGTATCCCCGTGGACGAAGTCGATTACGTCAGAAAACTCTCCTGGATCGACAAGGTGACCTTCCTTCCCCTGCAGGAATCGTATTTCGATCTGCAGGATGAGCTTTTCCGGCAGTTCACCGCCGTGGAGATAAAAGAGATCACTACCGAACAGGACGGCCAAACGATCGCTTTGCCGACGGTCGTGAAGCGGACGATGACGAATATAAAAAGGAATCACAGGACAGAAGTAACTTTCGAATCGATTTCATACAACATCGGCCTCGATGACAAAGACTTCAGTGAAAGGAACATGCGCCGTCCGCCGCGTTCATGGATAAAGTGAAAATTGTCTTCAGCACAAAGGACGATCCGATGCAGATAAGACCGATCCGAACAACCCTGTCTATTATAGCCATCCTCCATTGTGTCAACCCTTTAAGTCTCAGTGCGCAGGGAAATGACATCGATGTCCACGGCTTCTTTCTCGGAAATTTTGCGGGGCGTGTGACCGGCCTGACGCCGGACGAGGGGATCGGTGGAGATTATATACTCGCTGAAGAGAGACTCCGTATCGATATAGACGCCTGGTCGGGCGCGATCGATGCCTCTGCTAAATTCAAGATAGACTTCCTCCACGACGCGCTGGCAGACGACTTCGATGTAGACATCAGGGAGTCGTACATCGATTATGCCACCGGTGGTTTTGATTTCCGTCTCGGGCGGCAGATCACGACCTGGGGGGTCGGTGATCTCCTCTTTATCAACGACGTATTCCCGAAGGACTGGAGCTCTTTCTTCTCGGGTCGCCCGCTCGAGTATTTGAAGAGTGGCGTGGACGGCATCCGGACGCGCTACTCCTCTTCCTCGCTGAGCATTGACCTCATTGTTATCCCATTTTTCGACCCGGATATACTGCCGATGGCGGAACGATTCTTCATGTTCGATCCCCTTGCCTCGATTGAAACCCGGGAGGAATCCCTCCCTGAGTCAGACTACGGCAACACGGAGCTGGCTCTTCGTCTTTACAGAAGGGTGATCGGGTTCGACACCGCTGTTTACACATACCGAGGCTACTGGAGGACACCCGGCATGATGCTGGATGATCTACAGGATCCAACGATGGTGACACTCTTCTATCCTGAGCTCTCAGTCGTCGGAGCAAGCTCACAGGGGAGCGGGTTAGGGGGTCTGCTGAGCTTCGAGGTCGGATACTACGATTCCCGCGATGATCCGAGAGGGGATGACCCGCTCGTTCCAAACTCCCAGATCCGATTGCTCGCCGGTTACCAACGTCCATTCGGGGATGATTTCAGTCTGGGTGCCCAATATTACACCGAAATCATGGCAGATCATCGAGCCTATTTGAACTCACTTCCACCAGGATTCCACGCGCAGGAAAAATACAGGGACACAGTAACGCTCAGGCTGGAGCAGTTCCTGAAATATCACACCTGGAAACTTACTTTCTTCAGCTTTTACAGCCCTAATGACGAAGATTTCCTGCTCCAGCCCCAGGTTACCCATAAGTTCTCCGATGAACTCTCAATGACCCTGGGCGGGAACATCCTTGGAGGTAAAGAAGAGACGACATTCCTGGGACAGTTCGACAAAAACGACAACGCCTACCTGTCCGCCCGTTTCGACTTTTAGCATTACATCACTCTTGACTTTCCCCTCCGACTGGATATATTACTCAGAAATTAACCGAAACAGACACGGGTAATCTCAACGTGAGTTGGGAGATGGAAGCCGGTGTAACTCCGGTGCTGCCCCGCAACTGTAAGCAGCTACGAAAGCCGCTGAGGACCACTATCCTTTTAGCAAGAGAGACAGACGGGATGGGAAGGTGCGGCAAGTAGGTTCGAAGCTGTAAGCCAGGAGACCTGCCTGTGGATTCCTTCGAGGGAGGGGTTGAAAGTGGAAGCAGATAAAATTCCCGATTCCCAATTCCTGGAGGTTGGGTATTTTTTTATCCCGCGATGGGCGATCTCCACAGACAGGCTGGGGGTTACGAGTTATGAGCTTTCATCTGAACCATGCCTGCTTTCGAGAACCCTGAATCGGTCAAACAGGCCACTTCTCGATCTTTCAAGGAGGTTGTAATGGATAACGCCAGGGGAAACCTTTTCATTCTCGTCTTGCTCATACTCTTGCCGGCGAACGGTCTCTCACAAACCGGAAAATTGAGAGGATATGTCCAGGACGCCTATACCGGAGAGGCTGTACCTCAAGCCTATGTCCTTATTGAAGAAAAAGCACGTGGAATCCCCGCTGACGGAAACGGTTATTTCGAGATCGATGACATCCCTTCCGGTGACATTACCTTAAAGATCAGCCGTATCGGCTACAAAGAAACAGAGCGTGAAATAAAGATCGAAGCCGGCGAAACAGAGTACTTAAAAGTTCGACTGCAGGCCGAAGCCGTCAAATTCAGGAAAATGCTCATAACCGCCACCCGTGAGAAGGGGATCCAATCCGATGTAGCGGTCGCGAGTGAAATCATCACGCGGTCAGAGATCCGGGCAACCAACTCGCAGAGTGTCGGGGAAATACTGGAGGACGTTTCTGGTCTTTTCGTAAAGAATTACGGCCATCTCGGAGCACTGAAGACATCCTCCATCCGTGGTACGAGCGAGAATCAAGTACTGGTTCTCCTTGACGGTCAACGGCTTAACATTGCGCAGGGTATCGCTCCAGACCTGAGCGATCTCCCACTAAACGCGATCGACCGGATCGAGGTGATCCGCGGTGGACACTCCGCTCTTTACGGAACGGACGCTGTCGGTGGTGTAATCAACCTGATCACGCGTTCCTCCCCCGACGGACAGGACATATCGGGACAGATAAACTCGACCTTCGCGTCGTTCGGGACGCGGATCATAGGCGCTGACTTCAGCCAGAGACTGGGAGACATCGATTACTTCCTCACGCACAATTACACCGAAAGTGATGGGGAATTCGAGTTCGAAGATCCCGAGGGAAACAGTTCCGAACGGACAAACAACCAGCTGAAGTGGAACGATACCTTCCTCAAGCTCCGGTACACACTGAATCCAACCAGCATGCTAACGGGGTACTTACAATATCATGACGCGATCCGGGGCGCGCCCGGTCCGCTGTCATTTCCATCGGAAACGGCCCGACAGAAAGACGAGTCATGGAAATACAACATAGGCTACGAGCAGCAGATCACGCCTGAATTTCACCTCAGCGCGCAAAGCCTGTTGTTCAGGTTCAGGCAGCACTTCGACGATCCTGAGGCATTTACCCCGATTCACAGTCTACACAGGAATGACGCGTACGGCGTGAGCCTGCAATCGAACTGGCAGTTCTATTCGGGGAACGAGGTAACCAGTGGTTATGAATTCCGTCAGGACAAGATCGAGAGTACCGACATCTCTTCCCGGATTCGCAACATCCACAGCGTCTTCGTTCAGGACCAGATCAAATTACCCGTTCGTATTTTCGACTCCACGGCACGGCTGAGCCTGGTGCCGGCTTTCCGAACGGACAAGTATTCGGACGTTAATACCCAGTTCAGCCCGAAGCTGGGTTTCGTCTTCAATTACGTCAGGGACTTTCAATTGATCTTCCGCGGAAACTGGGGTCGCTCATATCGCGCGCCCTCCTTCAACGACCTCTACTGGCCTGTCGGAGCTTACACCGCCGGGAATCCGGATCTTCTACCGGAGAAAAGTCACGGCTTTGACCTTGGTCTCGCAATGAACTTCATGAAATCCGGTTACTGGGGAATGGAGGTGAATCACTTCAACACCTCACTGGAGAATCTCATCATCTGGCAACCCGGATCAGATTTCATCTGGAGACCACAGAACCTGCAGGAAGCGGTACTGAAGGGAGTCGAAACGAAATTTTCGTTTCAGGACCGTAGCGGTCACTTATATTTTGAAGCCGACTATGATTATCTCGACGCCGTAAACGGTTCCAATGATGAGGCACTCCGGGGTAAACAGCTGATCTACCGACCGAAGAACAAGGTCACCCTGAACTTGAAGATGGATTTCCACAGGGTGGAAACCAGCGGGACGTATCGCTTTGTCGGCGAAAGGTTCACAGTCGCGAACAACGCCTCATCACTGGAAGGTTATCGCATCGTTGATGTTGGTGTTACCTGGAAACAACCGGTATCCTGGAGTGAATTAAGGATCCGAACGGAGGTGAGAAACCTGCTCAACAGGCAGGTACAGGTAATAGAGGGCTTCCCGGCTCCGGGTCGCGAACTACGCACAACGGTCGGTTTTGAATTCTAGATTTTCCTTGTGCTTGACCCCACTCATCTTATAAAATATAATCTCTCCTGAAAGGCAAGACTTTTCGGCGGATCAGCTATACAGAGAAAGGACGTGCGGCTTATGCCGGGGAATACCGTTAGTTCAAATACAGTTAGAACCATTATCCTGGGATTTCTTGTTGTCCTGCTGATTATTGGATCCGGTTGTGAACGAGAGAAAGAAATCCCGGGTAAGAAGGCTACCGGTTCGCTTGTCACTCACTACCCGGATGTCCTGGCATGCGGAGAAGAGACCACCTGGACGATGATCCTCAAGATCCCTCCCGGGGGGATTGAAGAGGGTGGACAGATCATCGTCGCCTACAACGAGGTATTCCGCGGAGATTCGACCGGGATCGATCACGAGGCTCACCTTAAGAGCCGGAAAGGCGCGACCCTGAAGGAGATTCCGTTCAAGGTCCCTGAAGTCAACGAGAAGTTAACGAGGGGGATGGGTAATCTCCCGAAGATCAGGATGCCGAGATACACCGTCTATGTCCAATACAAGATCATGGGAGCGCCACTTCTGGAAGGAGACGAATTTACTCTGATCCTTAAGGGGAAACCGTTTCCTTATCCGATCGAATGGCACATCCCGATCTACATCGATAAAAAAGGAGATGACACCTTCGAGAAACTCCCCCCCATCCACACACCTCACATAAGGACTATTCCCGGCGAACCAGCTGTATTGAGAATCGTTTCATCCACCACAGTCCAGGCTGGAGAACCGTTTGATGTCAGGGGGATAATTCTCGACCGGTACAACAATCCACCCGGCGGGTCATACGAGGGAGAGGTCTCCCTGAGTTCGAGCGATCCGGATGTTACGATTTCTAAAGGGACGCTTTCCATTAGAAGGGCGGATGACGGGAAATTCCGGTTCAACGGTGTCGTGATAAATACACCGGGGATTCAAACCCTTACAGTCACGGGAGAAGGGCTCGAATCCTGTACGATACCTGTCGATTGCAGCGAAGAAGTTCCCGTATACAGGCTTTACTGGGGATTGCTCCATGTCCACTCAAATCTATCAGATGGTCATCAACCTCCCGAAAAAGCGTACGAGTACGGGCGAGATATTGGATTGCTCGACTTCTGTGCCCTTGCCGATCATAACCAGCGTCTCGAAAAAGCAAGCTGGCAGCTGACGAAAGACCTATCCGATCGGTTCTATGTTCCTGGTCGATTCGTCACCTTCCCAGGATACGAGTGGTCGACGATACCCGGCGCCATGAATCGCGGATATCGGCAGATATATTTCCCGGATTCCAGGAATGCGATACTCTACAAAGGCTCGACAAACGACGTTGATGCGTCTATACTCGATGAGCGTGTCCTGATGGTGGCGCAGTTGAGATCAGGAGCGGACTGGGATGCTCCACAGCCTCATCAACAGAGGTTGGTCGAGATCCACACCGGATTTGCGACCGCAGAGAACACGGAATCCCTCCTGGAATCGACCTTCTGGCGCTATACTGCAACAAAGTGGCGGAAGGAAGAGATCTCGAATTACGGTACATTTCAGTCCGGTCTTGAAAAGGACTACAGGCTCGGTGTCATCGCTGACGGGGACGACCACTCGAGCACCCCTGGAAGGTGTTACTATGATGGGGGAGCACCCAACGAACCTAACAAGCTCGGCCTGGGTGCTGTCTTTGCCCGGGATCTGACCAGGCCGGAGGTATTCAATTCCCTTTACGACAGATACACTTACGGGACTACCGGGGTACGAATCTTCGTCGATTTTCTGATGGACTGGCATCATATGGGACGGGAGTACGAAACCGCGTTTCCACCCGAGATCACATATCGTGTCGGAGCCCCTGGTGAGATCGAAAAGATCGAGATCCTGCGGGACAACGAAGTCCTCTTCACTATTCCCGGAAATGGGAAGATTGCCGGGGGAAAGGAGTCAGACACAACGATTCCGTCCGGGACACACTTCTACTATCTAAGAGTTACGCTTCAGACCGGTGATCTGGCGTGGTCTTCGCCCATATGGGTGACAAAAAAAGATAGAATCAACAAAACGATCCGATAACATCAAGATCGACACAACTCGATTCCATACTTCCCCTTTTCTCTATTCAACCTCCTCCCTGATAACGATGCTCTGGTTCGCACCTACATCCCCTATTTCCTGCACAGCACCACCCGGCCACTCCACGCGGATGGAAGCGATCTTCTCCTGACCGAGCCCGAAATGCATATTCATGCTACCCTGGGAGAGGTACCCGCTTCCCCCGGAGATCTGAGCCATTTGAGGATTCGAGGCGGTCTCGACAGTGATCCGTGCCCCGATCCCCTGCCGATTGCTCCGTTCGCCGATCAGTCGTATCTTCAACCAGTTGTTGCCGGTCTCTTCGTTTCGATAGAGGTACGCATCGACCTGTTCCTCTCTCGATTTTCTTCCGCCCGTGACGAAGAGATCGAGGTCTCCATCGTCGTCGTAATCCGCCCAAGGACAGGCATAGTGCAGAGAGGTCTTTCCCCCGACTCCGGCCCCTTCGCTGACATCTGAAAACGTCCCGTCTCCTCTGTTTCTGAGCAACCGATTTTTCGCTCCTCCCTCCCCTCGTCCCCCAATCCTGGCAAGGAAGAGATCGACCCGGCCGTCGTTGTCATAATCGACCCAGAATACACCCTCTGTCCACGTATCATCTTCGGTCCCCGCTAATACCGTAACATCCGTGAAGGTGCCGTTGCCGTTATTCTGGTACAAGACGTTTGAACCCTGTATGTTTCCGAGATAGAGATCGAGATCACCGTCTCCATCATAATCCGCCCAGGCGATACCCCTCCCCACACCTTTGTCCGCTACGCCTGCCGCCCCGGCAATGTTAGAAAAGGTCCCGTCGCCCTCGTTTCTGTAGAGCAGGTTCGGTCCCTGACCGGAGACATAGAGATCGAGATCGCCATCTCCGTCATAATCCGCCCAGGCCGCGCCGAAGGCGCTGTATTGTTCAGCCATCCCCGCACCCGCAGAGAGCTCCTCAAAAGAAACCCCCCCAACGTTTCGGTATAGCGAGTTCCTCTCGGGTCGCGAATTCGACACGAACAGATCGACGAGGCCATCGTGGTCCATGTCTCCCCAGGCCGCTCCACACCCACCCTCTCCCAGATCGACAACCTCCGACATACCGGTAAATGTCCCATCACCATTATTCCGGTAGAGGACGTTTCCCCCGATCTGGTTCGCAACGAAGATGTCGAGATATCCATCGTTGTCATAATCCGCGGCGACCGAGCAGAGAGAACGCCTCTTTCCCTCGATGCCCGATTCCTCAGCACCCTCCCGAAAGGTTCCATCTCCCTGGTTCCAGTAGAGAAGGTCTCCCCGCATGGAGAATCTCTGGTCGACAGCGACAAAGAGATCTTCCAGGTTATCACCATTGAAGTCTCCCCAGATGGCCGCTCTCCCGAAACTTGCATGCCTCACCCCCGAAGAGTCGGTGACATCGGTAAACGTTGGCCCTGCATACGGTTCCTTGCGGGAACAGGAAATTATCGAGGAAACCGACAAGATACAGGTTACCATGAAGATCCTTCGTACTTTCCGTCTTCTCCGGCTCGACATCAATACTCACTCCTTTTTAATTCCTTCATAGATTAAAGGGACAGGATGTAATCGTTTCGCAATGCACAACACAAATATCTTCTAAAGTCGTTCTGCGGCAAGACGATAGAAGCCTAATCGATACGTCGGATTTTGTCAAGTAGAGCCGTAACTGGTTATCCCCATTTTTCCGGAGGATCCATTGCAGGGGGTCTCCTCACGGTCATCTTCATCGCTTTCTATAGAGATCCCTCACTTGCGTTGCATCTCGAAAATGGGTATCCTCATTAGGCACATCGAAAATCAGTTGGAGTAGTATCATGGATAAAATCAGCGTCTTATACATCGAGGACGACGACAAGCAACGTCGAGCCCTGGTAAAACAATTGCACTCCAAGGTGTTCGATCCGGGCTTCACGACAAAGGAAGTCGGTGTTGGAACGGGCCTGGGGCTTTCCATATGTTACCAGATCATACAGGACCACAGGGGAGAGATCAAAGCCGAAAGTAAGCCCGGGAAGGGATCAACCTTTACGGTCATCCTGCCCACTAACCTGGATAAACTCATCAACAACAACTAAAGCCGACTGGAAGAGCAGGCTATGTCGAACCCGATCAAAGCTGTCATGGACATCCGACGTGAAGAACTTCCCCTTTCACTCCTCATGTTCTCTTACTTCTTCCTGGTGATCACAAACTTCTGGGTACTCAAACCGATCAAGAAGACACTCTTTATCGGGTTTTACAAACAGGGGGGATTTGACCTTCTCTCCTGGCACCTGAACGCCTCCCAGGCAGAACTTATCGCCAAGGTACTCAACATGTTAGTTGCCCTGCTTGCCGTTACGATCTTTACCTGGCTGGCCCGCAGGTTCCGCAGGCAGCAACTTACCTACATCTTTACCGTCTTCTTCATGGCATGCTACGTAGTCTACAGCAACCTCATCGATGTGCCGAACGATTTCACAGTCTGGTCGTTCTACCTGTTTGGCGATCTGTTCAGCACACTGATGGTAGCAACTTTTTTCGCCTTTCTGAACGACAGTGTCACCCCCGATAAAGCAAAACGGCTCTATGGGCTGGTCGGTCTCGGTGGCGTACTGGGCGGTGCATTCGGAAGCCTTATAGTCAGGGTCTGGATAAAGGATGTATCGATGTCGACGTGGCTCTGGATCTCCTTCGCGATAGCGGCGACGATAATTTTTACAGCCATGTGCGCCGGCAGGCTGGTAGATAGAGATCCCCCCAAACCACGGGCAGGACCGGTAACGAGGTCAACCGAAAAGCCTCAGTCCAACCCGGTGCTCGAAGGAGCACGCCTTGTATTTGGCTCTCGATACCTCCTGGCGATCGTCGGTATCGTCGGTTTTTACGAGATCGTTTCAACTATCATGGACTTCCAGTTTACATCGACGGTTGAGCACTTCGTGGTCACTGTAATGATCTATCGTGCCACATCTGCTTGCTACACTCCGTCCTCTTAGTTGTCGATCTCTCT
>CAYTWO010000087.1:0-9640 GCA_964442125.1 uncultured Gemmatimonadota bacterium | reverse complement strand
TTATCGCATCAAGATATCCGCACATTTCTTCCCGACAGAATCGCTCAAATTAGGTATCATGAACGTTAGGAGGAAATTCCAGAGATTATCGAGTTCGAGGTGGATAAGATATATCCTCGATATTTCTTCGTCAAGGCGTACCAACAGTATTTTACGCTTGTCTTGACTCCCCGAAAGAGAGGGATTAATATCTATCGGCATGTCTGCTAAGGGAAAAGCAGTTGTGGTACCGGAGGAGGTCTTTTCGGTCGCTCCGACTCTCGAGTTTGGACCCTGCCCAGTGATACGGAAACCGCGTGGAGAAGACCTCGAGTGGACTTTGCCACGTTCGCATGAAATCCACGGACTCATAACGCTTTTGACGGACCGTGTAACATCGGAGATCATGCAGAAGATGCCGGGACTCGAGGTAGTCGCCAACTGCGCCGTCGGAGTCGATAATGTAGACGTCGAAGAGGCAGCAAAGAGGGGCATCTGGGTCACAAATACACCGGGTGTCCTGACCGAGGCTACCGCCGACCTGACATGGGCATTGATCCTGGCTGTAGTAAGGCGGATCCGTGAGGGTGAGGAAAAGATCGCAAACCGGGAGTTCACAGGCTGGGGTCTCGATTTTCTCCTCGGTTCCGACATCAACGGGAAGGTCCTCGGAATTATTGGACCGGGGAGGATCGGGACGGCCGTCGCGCTGCGTGGACGGGCCTTCGGGATGGAGGTCGTCTATTTTGGCAGGGAAAGGGAGCGCGTCTTCGAGGAGATCGTGGGTGGTCGCTACTTATCACTCGAAGACCTTCTCTCCACCGCTCAGGTCATCTCGATTCATCTGCCACTCGATTCGAGTACGGAGAGATTGATCGGGGAGAAGGAAATACAGATGATGAGGCCCGATGCTGTCCTGATCAACACGTCGAGAGGGGGCGTGATCGATGAGAATGCGCTCATACTGGCACTCGAGCGTGGTCATCTCTTTGGAGCCGGTCTGGACGTGTTCGAAAATGAACCCCTGGTACCGGGTGAGCTCGTCTCCATGCCGAACGTGGTGGTAACACCCCATATCGGGAGCGCCACACGAGAGACGAGAGGGCGAATGGCGACGATGGCACATGAAAACCTGATGGCGGTGATCAACCAGGAGGAACCGCCAAATCCGGTCAACCGTCCCGATAAGTCGGTTTAACCTAATTTGAGTGAGAGAATCGCTCAACTTAGGTTTAAGTCACATTGATAAAGGTGGGGCAGTAGCTCAGTTGGGAGAGCGCATCCCTCGCACGGATGAGGTCAGCGGTTCAACTCCGCTCTGCTCCACCATACACTATACTGACCCGGCTCCATATAAAGCCCAATACCCGAAAAAGCGATGGAAAACATCGAAGCGACCAGTGAAAGATCCACGGCTTCAGCCATGTCCGGGATTCTGATCAGTCGTTTTTCCGGTTTCCTGCGGGAGGTCGTCGTCGCTGGTTTTTTCGGGCTGAGTCCCCAGGTAGATGCCTTCTATGCCGCTTACCGGATACCGAATTTCTTCAGGACACTCCTCGGCGAGGGTAGTCTGTCGGCAGCGTATGTCCCGGTCTTATCCCGTACTCTCGTAACGCAGGGAAAGTCCTCCTCCATACACCTGACACAGGCCTTTTTTTCGATTATCATTGTGGCCTCGGGTGTTATCAGCGTGATTGGAGTTACTTTCTCCTCGGCGATAGTCTCGATCATTGCCCCTGGATTTTCACCGGAAGTTCATGATCTAGCTGCCGGGGTGATGCGGATAATCTTTCCCTTCTTTGCCTTCCTAGTAATGGCCGCATGGGCGATGGGCATCCTGCATACCAGTGGAAGATTTTTCCTGCCATCCGTCGCTCCGGTCTGTCTTTCAGGCTCCCAGATCGCGTTTCTCTTCCTGTTCGGGGTCTATTTCTCTCCCGACCCGATCTATGCCCTGGCATGGGGAGTTCTCATTGGAGGTATCCTTCAGTTCCTGGTACAGGTACCGGTCTTGATAAAGGAAGGCTATGCCATCAAGTTGGTCTGGGATCCGAGGTTATCAGAAATAAAGCGGATCGGGCTTCTTTTCATCCCGGTCGTCATCGCGCTCGGGGTCAACCAGTTCAATTCTCTAGTCGACACCTTTCTTTCTTCGTTTCTCGCAAAGGGAAGCCTGGCGACACTCAGTTATGCGGCTCGCCTCTATACGTTCCCGCTCAGTCTCTTCGGGGTTTCTATAGCCATGGTCGCCCTCCCTTACCTCTCTAAAGAGAGCGCGACCGAGGAAGGAAAAAGTACGGGTCACATAGACAACGTTCGAGCGTGGTGGTTGAAAACACTCTTTTTCCTCCTCCCTTCGGCGGCCTTTCTGGTAATCTTCCCCGATGAGATAGTCAGCCTGGTCTATGAGAGAGGGGCCTTTGGCTCTCAGGACGTTGTGCGCGTGGGCAGTGTCCTGCTCCTGTACGCGATCGGTTTGCCGGCGTTCGGATCCGTGAAGATCCTCGTGTCCGGTTTCCATTCGCTCCAGGATACTAGGGCTCCCATGAACAGGGCCATCATTTCGGCGGTTATCAATATATTCCTCAGTGTCCTGCTAATGCAGTTTCTGGAAGTCCGTGGAATTGCGCTGGCAACTGCTCTCTCCGCTTACCTCCATGTCGGCCTGCTCGTGAGTGGTCTATCCCACAAGAGCGGCGCGAAAATCCTCGATCGATCTTCGCTCAAAACGATAGGACTGATGCTGCTGGGAAGCGTGGTTATGGTGGTTACGGGCGCTTACCTGTGGTGGTCGGTGATGTCCGAACTCGGGGAAGAAGGGCGATTTCTCCGGCTTTCAGGATTCCTGCTCGTCGTTCTGCTGATGGGCGGGATCTACCTGGCATTTGCCGGGATTTGCGGATTTGGGAAGTTGAAGAATCGGTAACTTTGACCTTGAATAGGGGCAAGAAAGTATATATACTTTCCATAGAGTTACGGGTCCCATTGGGTGTTTTACACGGTTTGGAGCGGTGTCGTACAAGATATCCCTCCTTCTATCCCCTCGATTGATCGATGTCCCTGAAGAGTGTAGAAAGATGTCGATAAAATTGGCCGAAAATGTCCTCGATAAACTCAAAGGT
Organism: uncultured Gemmatimonadota bacterium; assembly: GCA_964442125.1. Taxonomy (GTDB): domain Bacteria; phylum Gemmatimonadota; class CAZMKB01; order CAZMKB01; family CAZNLH01; genus CAYTWO01. The sequence continues at coordinate 6,539 of CAYTWO010000087.1, read as the reverse complement.
ATCCCGAGTGAACCGGGGGTTTATATAATGGAAAACCGGAGGGGAGAGGTGCTTTACGTGGGAAAGGGGAGGGACCTCAAAACGCGGGTGAAGAGCTATTTTCAGGCCTCGCGACCTATTCACCCGAGGATCGATGCGATGGTCTCGAAGATCAGGGATATACGATGGGTGGTCACCGACAGCGAGGTGGAAGCCCTCGTCCTCGAAAGTAGCCTCATCAAGGAATATTCCCCACGTTACAACGTCAACCTCAAGGACGATAAGCGTTATCCCTATATCAAGATCACACTGAGCGAAGAGTACCCGAGGATCCTGGTTACACGGGTATTGAAAGACGACGGCGCCAGGTACTTTGGTCCCTACACCGCCGTCAAGAAGATGAGGAGGAGCCTGAACCTCATCAAGAAGATCTTTCCGGTCAGGAGCTGTCACTATGACCTTGTAGATGACAATCCGGAGAGGGTCTGTCTCGATTACCATATCGGGAAGTGTCTCGGACCCTGTCATGGTCATCAGACCAGGGAGGAATACCTGAGGATCATCCGGGAGGTCATTCTTTTCCTTTCGGGAAAGAACTCCAGGGTCATAAAGGATCTCGAAAAGGATATGGACAGGGCGGTCGATCGAATGGAATATGAATCTGCGGCAAGATACCGAGACCAGATAGATTGCATGAAGGCCGTGCAGGAAAGGCAGAAGGTCATTTACGTCAGGTCATGCGATCAGGACCTCGTTTCCCTCTACAGGGGAGGGACAGAAGTCTGCGGGCTGGTCATGAAAGTCAGGGAAGGCAGGTTGCTCGGGAGTCGTCACCTCCATCTCGTAAACGCGGATTGGCAGAAAGATGCCGAGATCCTTTCACTCTTCCTCATGCAGTTTTATCAAACGGAACAGGACGTGGCCAACGAGATCCTCCTCCCGTACGAGTGTGAAGACCTCTCGTTATTGAAAGAATGGTTTGCCGACCGTGGCAGGAAGGTCCCGAAGTTCAGTGTCCCCCTGAGAGGAGAGAAACGTAAACTCCTCGATCTCGCCATGAAGAACTGCCGACTCATGATGGCGGAGCTCAAGATGCTGGATAAGAGCTACGTGAAACCGGCACATTCGAGCCTGACCGAGCTGCAGCGAGTTCTGGGACTGAAGATTGTCCCGAGAAAGATTGTCTGCCTCGACATCTCCGAATTACTGGGTAGCGATGCTGTAGGTTCCCTCGTCAGGTTTGATGACGGGCGACCCTGCAAGTCTGAATACAGGCGGTTCAAAGTACGCTCTGTCAGGGGGCAGAACGATGTCGCCATGATGGTCGAGGTCCTCGAGAGATACCTCCTCAGGAAGGCAGAGACCGATGGCCTCCCCGACCTGATTATCCTCGACGGCGGGAAGGGACAACTGTCTGCCTGCGCCGCCCTTCTCGACAGGCTCTCGCTCGGAGATATTCCGATATTCGCTCTTGCGAAGAGGAACGAAGATTTGTACGGGACGGATTTCTCCGAGCCTGCCAGGATCTCGAGGGATTCGTCCGCCCTTCACCTTCTGTGCCGGCTGAGGGACGAAGCCCATAGGTTCGCCGTCGGATACCACAGGACGATCCGGTCGAAACGTTACAGGACCTCGGCACTCGATTCGATCCCGGGCATCGGAGAGGTGCGCAAACGAAACCTGTTGAGGGCATTTGGTTCCGTACAGAAGATAAGGGCGGCCTCTGTCGAAGATATCAACCGTGTTGAGGGTTTCTCGAAGTTCCTTTCGGAGAGGGTCAAGACCTACCTTCACAATTGAGAGATATAGATGCCTATGGACGAAGGCGGGACAAAAACAGATCGATGGAAGGAGTTTCACTTTCATACCTATCTCGACTACATCCTGATAGAGAAGGGGCTCTCCAGGAGGACCGTCTCCTCGTACCGGGGAGACCTCGCAGAATTTTTCCGATACCTGGAGGGGGAGAAAAAAATTCGAGATCCGTCCGGTGTAGATCAAGATGTCCTCCTCGACTACCTTTTCTTTCTGAAGGATGAATCTAAACTTTCCGAACGATCGATATCCCGGAAGATATCCTCCCTTCGCTCTTATTTTCGCTACCTGGGGTGGGAGGAGCTCCTGGAAAAGGATCCCACGGAGTTCATCGATTCACCCAGAACCTGGTGGAAACTCCCATCGGTCCTGAGCCTTACAGAGGTGGAGATACTCCTCGAGGCGCCGGGAGGAACCGCCGCGGCCTTGAGAGACAGGGCAATGCTGGAACTCATGTATGCCACTGGAGTACGTGTCTCGGAACTGATCGGGCTGAGTATCAATGACCTTAATGAACGTGAAGGGTATATCCGGGTGATGGGTAAGGGAAGGAAAGAAAGGGTCGTTCCGGTCGGGAAGATAGCAATCTCATGGATAAAACGGTATCTTAAGAAAGAACGACCTCTTTTCGAAAAGGGAAAGGGAGAAGACAGGCTCTTCCTGAACCAGAGGGGCGGACCGATCTCGAGGGTAGGGGTGTGGAAAATCATGAACCATTACCTCAAGTTGTCCGGGATTGACAAAAAGGCCAGCCCGCACACGCTCCGGCACTCATTTGCCACGCATCTGATCGAGCGGGGGGCGGACCTGAGGGCGGTCCAGGAGATGCTCGGACATTCGGATATCTCGACAACGCAGATTTACTCTCACATCAGCAGGGAATATCTGAGGGAGATCCATCGATCCTTTCACCCGCGCGGATGAAAAGGGTCATCCAGGATAGCAGGGTTTCACGGAACCCTACAAGATAAAGGTCAGGGAATCGATCTCGACGGTCGACAGGGAAGAGAGAGAAGATCTTGAGGCACTTTACGACCCAGTTGGAGCCTCTATTGGGTGAGGAAGGTCATGATGTATAAGGAAATGTACTCTACGAGGAGATTGGTGATGTCTCTGATCCTCCTCTCATGTATGTCTCTATTCGTTGGCGAGATCAATGGAGATCTGGAAAATGTCTGGGTGATCACCCTTGATGGTGTCATCAGCCCGGTTACGTCGAGTTACACGATCGAGACGCTGAATAAGGCCACCAGGCAAGGGGCGCACTGCCTCGTCATATTGCTTGATACCCCGGGCGGGCTCGATCTCTCGATGCGGGAGATCGTAAAGGAACTCATGTCCTCCCGCATACCCGTCATAGTCTTTGTCTATCCACAGGGTTCGAGGGCCGCATCCGCCGGCGTCTGGATCACGCTTGCATCTCACGTTGCGGCCATGTCGCCTGGGACCAACATCGGTGCGGCACATCCTGTGATGATGGGACCCACGGGGGGAATTGGTGGGGAGGAAAAGGAGAGCGAGGGGACTGTGGAGGCAATGGAGGAAAAGATCCTCAACGATGCGGTGGCATACATCAAGGCAGTCGCGACAGAAAAGGGGAGAAACGCGGAATGGGCCGAGAAAGCGGTAAGGGAATCGGTCTCCATAACGGCGGAAGAAGCCCTGGAACTGGGGGTCATCGATCTTGTCTGTTCGAGTGTTGAGGAACTCCTCGAAAAGATTGATGGCTGGAAGATAGACGTGAACGGTGAGGAGACTACCCTCCACACAGCGGGAGCGACCCTTGTAGAAGTGGAGATGACCTTGCGCTATCGGTTCCTGAAGACCATCACGAATCCGAGTATTGCCTATATCCTGATGCTTCTCGGTGCCCTGGGCATATATTTCGAGTTGTCTAATCCCGGTTCCATACTGCCCGGTGTTGTTGGTGTAGTTTCTCTCATCGTAGCCCTTTACGCGTTCCACTGGCTTCCTATCAACTACGCGGGACTCGCGTTGATCGGTCTCGCCATCATACTCTTCATAGCAGAGGTGAAAATTGTGAGTTTTGGCTTATTGACGGTAGGAGGAATTATTTCTATGGTCCTTGGTTCATTGATGTTAATCGACTCAGATTTCCCGTATATGAGGGTTTCGTGGACGGTCATCGTTCCGGCTGTCCTGGTAACAGCGGCTTTTTTCGTCCTTGCCTTTGGCCTCGTGCTCAGGGCTCACCGAAGGAAACCCTCGACAGGAAGGGAAGGCTTGATCGGAGAGGTTGGGATCGCCGATACAAACCTCAGCCGTTCAGGAAAGGTCTTTGTCCATGGAGAATTGTGGACCGCGGAAAGCGATAAAAATGTCAAAAAGGGGAAACGTGTCAAAATTGTCGGGATCGATCATATGAAACTGAAAGTCGAAGAGGTCGAATAACAGGCAATAGAATCATCAACCAAGAGGAGGTGGACAATGTCTTTTCTGGGAATTCTGATCATCATCGTAGTTTTTTTCTTGATGAGCGCGATCCGTGTGCTCCGGGAATATGAGAGGGGAGTGATCTTTCGTCTGGGGAGGGTGATCGGCGCGAAAGGACCGGGCCTGATCATACTGATACCGATGATCGATAGGATGGTTAAGATCAGCCTGCGGATCGTGGCGATGGATGTCCCGCCACAGGATATCATTACAAGAGATAACGTCTCGATCAAGGTGAACGCGGTTGTATACTTCCGTGTAATGGATCCTGAAAAATCGGTGGTCGAGGTCGAAGATTTTCTCTATGCTACATCGCAGTTCGCACAGACCACGCTGAGAAGCATTCTAGGGCAGTCGGAACTGGATGAACTTCTCTCGGCCAGGGAAAAGATCAACAGGGAAATCCAGATTATCCTGGACAAGCATACCGATCCCTGGGGGATCAAGGTCTCGAACGTAGAGGTCAAGCACATAGACCTGCCTCAGGAGATGCAGCGGGCCATGGCCAAGCAGGCGGAGGCGGAGAGGGAGAGGAGATCGAAGGTCATCAACGCCGAGGGTGAGTTCCAGGCCGCCCAGAAGCTCCAGGAAGCCGCGAAGATTATCAGCAAGTATCCGATTGCCCTTCAGCTCCGTTTCCTGCAGACATTGACTGAAGTGGCTTCCGAGAACAATTCGACCACGATTTTCCCGATTCCCATAGATCTATTCAAGCCTTTTATAGACGCGGTTTCTCCATCATCGGCCAAAACGGTAACCGGAGGTGAAGGTGGGAGCAACCAGGAGGCGTCGGGGTAAAAACACTGTTATTCAGGCCTTTTTAGTAGGGCTCTTTGTCCTGCCGCCCACGGACCCGTTCGTTTCCGAGCGGGAAGATATGGTCAGGGAACAGATCGTCGAGCGAGGGATCGAGGATAAGTCCGTTATCTCCGCGATGAAGAAGGTCCCGAGACACCTCTTTGTACCCGAAGAATCTCGGTCGAAAGCCTACGAGGATTCTCCTCAACTGATAGGGGAAGGGCAGACCATCTCCCAGCCTTATATAGTAGCGTTGATGACGGAGTTGCTGGAGCTCGAAGGTAACGAGAGGGTCCTCGAAATCGGAACAGGTTCCGGTTATCAGGCCGCGGTCCTGGCAGAGATCGCAGAGGAAGTCTATACGATAGAGATCATGCCATCGCTCCATGAAAGTGCCAGGAAGACCCTGAGTGATCTCGGTTATCTCAATATAGTGCTGAAGCAAGGAGACGGGTATGTGGGTTGGGAAGAACATGCTCCGTTCGACGCGATTGTAGTTACCGCAGCAGCGCCTCACATCCCACAACCCCTTATCTCGCAACTGGCGGATGGAGGGATACTGGTCATCCCCGTGGGAGGTACTATCGATTTTCAGACACTGCAAAAAGTGAAGAAAGTGGGGGATCGACTGAAAATTGACAAGATCACTCCCGTTCGCTTTGTACCCTTTATCATGCCGGACTCAGGTGGAAAAAAGGAGCAATAGCCGCAAGGGCGCATGGTCGTGCGCCTCCATACAAGGGAATGACGGAGAGGGAGGTCATTCCGGCTTGTCCGTATCTGGACTTTGTGAAGCATATCTCCATCCCATAACCTCATACTCTGGCCTCTGTTTTATGCAAAAGTGACCACTTATGAGGACACCACGAGCCCGCCTTCCATCCATCCAGAATCAGTCCCGGCGTCGATTGAGGCAATTTTATTGACGCCTTAACCATTAATGTTGCATCATGTTATGATAATTACTTGATGTAACGTATGCAATCTTTTTCTCTCCATTTCTTCTTGTGGTACACTTTCTGCCATATACTGAGCTGTATTAAGTGAAGGCACCATTTTAAAGAAAGGAGAGGCAAATGAACAGGAAAATGTTCTCAAGATTGTCCAGCGGTGTCATTTCAGCGGTATTCGTCGTTGTACTTACACTGATTACTTTCAGCAGTGTTGAAGCGCACCAGCGGAGAGGTGGCGTTGTCGTACGTCACGGGGTGTATCGGCCGGCAGTGCACTATCGGTACAGACCTGTGACCGTCGTGCGGTATGTTCCTTCTTACCACCTTGGATGTACGGTGAGATCCGGCTATTACTATAGCCCTAGTTTCGGTCACCACCACCACCGTTACCATCCGGGTGGGATCCACTTCGGGATACATCTGGGTTTTTAGTCCCAAGTGGTCCTGCCTCCAGCCCTGGATAGTTGAGAGGAATCTTGTGAGGAAGGTTCCTCTCAATTTCCTTTTCAGTCATTCCAGCTTGTCCGGAATCGATATATC
>CAYTWO010000086.1:7029-9901 GCA_964442125.1 uncultured Gemmatimonadota bacterium | reverse complement strand
GGGGATCACCCTCGAATCCCTCAGAAATCAGATCAGCGTGATCATGCACGAGCCCTTTCTTTTAGGGACCACGATAAGAGAAAATATAGCTCTGGGGAAACCTGACGCGACGGAGGAAGAAATCGTCAGGGCTGCGGAAATTGCTAATGCCCACGAATTCATCGTTAAAATGGAGAAGAATTACAACACCATGGTGGGAGAACAGGGCTCTACGCTTTCGAGAGGGCAGAAACAGAGGATCTCCATCGCGAGGGTTGCCATACGAGAAACCCCGATCATAATCCTCGACGAGCCGACGACAGGTCTGGACGTGGAGTCAGAACTCCTTGTCATAGATGCCCTTAACCGTCTTATCAGGAATAAGACATGTATCGTTATCGCCCATCGGTTTTCGACAATCGTCTCCTCCGATCGGATCCTCGTCCTCGAAGATGCCCGCATCGTCGATGATGGAAATCACGAAGAGTTAATTCAGCGGAGCGGTCGGTACCGGGAGATCTTTTCCCTGCAGGATTCTGCGGGAGTGGAGGGTGAGTTTCAAGGGGGTGCCAGGTGAACATCTCTTACCCGCTCCCTAAGGACCCTCTCTTCCCTCGGCTTCCCGAAGCGTTGAACACCGAGAAGATGACCAGCATCTTCCGGCGGCAACTGGCCGAGGACTTCGAGTCAGTCCGATATCAGATAACGGAGTGCGTCCTCGAATATATCCGTTACAAACCTGGAGTGAGTTGCGTGATAGGGTATTGCCTTTATGTATCGGATGGAAACGATCTCACTAAGAAGATACAGCGGGTTCATGGAAGGTTCCTTACACCAGGGACTGGTGACGAAGAATACACAAAGGCTCAGAAAACACACACGGCCTCTCCACTTTGGGGCCCACCGGTCGTTTATTTGCGCGAACTCGAGATGATAATCTCTTTTTTCCCGAACGATCGATCCCTTCGAAGGCTTCATTTTATTCTCGATCCTGACAAAATGAAACGGGTGGCCCAGAGGAGGCTCATCGAGTACGTGAAGGAACCGTGGTTGATAAAGGGAAAAAAGACAAGGATCGATGTCCTGAGCTATAAACCTGAGCGCCACTGTGTGGTCCAGTGTTGTTTCGGGATGAGAAATCCCGATTCCAGAGAGAAAAAAAGGATAAGCGTGATCGGGAAGATCCTGAGGCGTGAGGAAGGAGAGTATATCTACGGTACGAACAGGAAGATCTGGGATTTATACAGGCAAATGGACGGGATACCACTGGTTCCCGATCCAATGGCTTTTGATCCGGAATTGTCTCTCTTTTTCCAGGAAGAGATAGTCGGCAATCATCCCTTCCCCAACGAGCATCCCAGGTCCGAATGGCATTCGGTCCTCTGCCGGATAGCCGGCCAGTTGAGGTCATTTCATGAGCTGAAACTGAGCAAATTGAGGCCGTGCCCCCATGAAGAAATGTATGATGAACTCTGTCTGTCCATGGAGAATACGGCAGAGGTCCTCTCTGAAAAGAAGAGAATTTTCTTGGGTCTCAAGAGGCAGCTTGAAAAAGGACTCCCCGAGTTGAATGGCCGGGAACTGCGCCCCACACACGGAGATTTTCATCTGGAGCAGATACTAATGAGAAGGGAAAATCCGGTCATACTCGACCTCGACTCGATAAAGTTGTCGGATCCGATAATGGATGTGGCAAACCTGGCCGTGCATCTCCTCAAGTTCGTACTGGAGGGGTCCTTGTCCAGAATAGAGGTGGAGGAGGCCGAGAGTATGGTTCTCAGGGGATACTTCGAGGAAAAGGAATTTCAACGGCTCGAGGGGATTTATTTATGGCAGAAGAAAGCAGCCCTGGTGAGGCTTGCTCTGAGCTGCATAAAATATTTACCCTCGAATTGGCAGGAGAAGATGGACTTTTTCCTCGCCGAGGCCGAAAGATCTCCGCTATGATGATGAACAAGAAGATCAAGAATTCTGATTTGTCAGGTACGGAGTTGAATGTAGATATTTCCAGCTTTATCATGGCCATGGATAGCGATCGAGTCCATGAAAAACTGGCAAAGGTAGTATTCCCCGCTGAAGAGTTCAATTTGATGGTGAAACGTGCCTTTCCATGGTCTAAGCCAGGGAAGGGTACAATTGAATATGAGATAACAATGGATAAAAACGGGGAAGAACCCAGGATCCTGAACGCGCAGGTGAATCAGGATGGAAAATGCATGTTTGGCGATTCTATCGAGGTAAATTCCTCTCCCCTTAGTCGGGTAGAGAGAGATTTGTTCATCAGGGGCATTCGATCGATATCTCTAACGGAACCAAACATGACACTCTCCACATTCCCGCTCGATTACAGGATACACAGGATCAGAGAACTGCTGGATCCTGATCTCGCGGTGAAGGTTCTTGGGACTCAGCTAGGTCGGGCCCTGAACGTGGAGAGATTATCTATTGACGGGAGACCGAAACTCCTCGGCTACAGGTTTGGAAAGCGATGCACCTTGTTGTATAACATTCGCGTCCAGGATAGGGCAGGAAATCGGGTCGAGATCCCGGTAGTTGGGAAGATACATCACGATGACAGGGGGCGAGATATCTTTGACACTCTTAAGCAACTTTGGAACTGGCAAATGGAAGCACCGGATACTCGCCCCCGTTTAATCCCAAGCCCCCTCTGCTACATACCGGAGTACAGGATATATTTCCAGATCGCGCAGGGTGGGAGTAATTTGTTCGATCTTGAAGGCGAACCTTTCAAACAAGATATACTGTCAAGGACTGGTGCCATTCTGTCTTCGTTTCACCGATCGGGTCTCACCGCGAGCAAATCCTATTCTCCGGAAGATGAGTTGAACTTGCTCAGGAAATGGATCGGCTATCTGTGGGTCATCTTTCCCGA
>CAYTWO010000086.1:5667-6929 GCA_964442125.1 uncultured Gemmatimonadota bacterium | reverse complement strand
CGGCTGGCATGTCTGTACGCTTACCGCCCAAGGTGGGACGGGCTCTCTATGGTCCTTCTCGAAGAATGTCGACAACGACTGAGAGGGAAGTAAAGATTGTTTTTTCCTGGAGATATCGCAGAGTAACATGAGGACTTATTGGATATACGTTGTTGGTTTGATTTGCCTCTTCTTCCTGGCAGTCTATGGCCTTAAGTTTTCCGAGAGAAGAGGTGGTGGAGGTGAAGGAGAGCCCGCAAATGTAATTGTAATCCTTATCGATGCCCTTCGAGCCGACCACATAGGTAATTACGGATATCACCTTGAGACCACGCCGAATCTGGACAGGCTATCTGAAAAGGCCGTGACCTTCACACGGACCTATAGCCCTTCGAGCTGGACAAAACCTTCGATACCTTCACTCTTTACCTCTTTGTATCCATCCAGGCACGGAGTATTCGAAGGGAGCAGCAGTGACAAGCGCGGATTTATCACATCTGATATCCTACAGGATTCCCTCGTTACTATCGCGGAGCGATTTCGGGATCACGGATATCAAACCGTGGCCTTCGTTCACAATGCTCAGCTCAAAGGATTCCTGGGTTTTTCCCAGGGATTCGACCTCTACCAGGACAAGGTTCAAGGAGCTGAGACAATCAACACGTCTTTTGACAAATGGCTCGATGAGAGAGGGGAAGCGCCCTTCTTCGCGTACCTGCACTACCTGGATGTTCACTGGCCGTATCAGCCGCCAGCACCCTACGACACGCTTTTCGGGACCTATTCTTCGGACATCAATTTTAACACGGACCAATGGAAAGCTCTGAGGAGGGGGATAAATGACAGAGAGATCAAACTAGGTGATGAAGATCTCAACAAGATGATCTCTCTTTATGATGGAGAGTTGAGGCACCTCGACGAACAGATCGGATCGCTGTTATTTACCCTGGAGAGAAAAGGTATCTACGATAATACGCTGCTGGTAGTTACCGCCGATCACGGCGAGTCGTTCCTCGAACATGGAAAGATCGGTCATGGACATTCTCTCCACCAAGAGCTTCTCTGGATCCCTCTGATAATAAAATTCCCGAATGGAAGATGGCAGGGCGAAAGGGTAGCGGGCTATGCAGAACTTGTTGACATTTTGCCATCACTCGCCGACTTCCTTGGATGGGAGCCTTTGTCCGGATGCGACGGCAAGAGCCTGATCCCATTGATCGAAGGGAGGGATTCTGTTTCGATCGCCTATAGTGAACTCCTTCACAAGGATACTTATCAGCGAG
>CAYTWO010000086.1:2178-5567 GCA_964442125.1 uncultured Gemmatimonadota bacterium | reverse complement strand
TCGTAAAGGGAGTTGATGGGCAGATAATCGAATTTGGTGACCTCAGAGACGGGACGAGGGTCAAGGCAAATGGTTATGTCCTTGATGGGCGCAAATATAAAGTAGACCGGGTGATTGTGAAAGGCCCTGAGGGAAAGGGATTTACAATCGAGGGGATTATCGATGATTTGCAATTTAACGGAAACGAAGAGGTCTTTGTTTCAATAATGGGATACAAAATAATCGTTGATGCAGGCAGTGGTGCAGATAATCGAGGCTGGTCCGAAAGTAACACAGCAGAGTTAGTCAAGACAGAGCTTTACGACCTCTCGATGGACCAGGAAGAGGCAAAAGATATCGCTCATCTTCGCCCGGATGTCGTAGAAGAGGTCCAATTGTTATTGAATAAGAAATTCCCGTCCATAGTTAACGACACACGGCGTAGATCTTCAGAAGTCCGCGAATTGGACACGGAAACGATCGAGGAACTGAGAGCGATAGGATATATTAAATGACATCTATGAGGTGATTCTGAAATGCGGAAGTTATTGTTCGCTGTTCTCAGTATTGTCAGTATCTATGGTTTGCCCACTCAAGGTGAGGCTTTTTCACAGTGGGAAGTAAAAGAATACCTGAGCGAGGGGATGCGGATAAAGATCGAGGGGAGAGAGCGGGGAAAAAAGATCTTCGAAGCGGATGAGGTGATCCTGAAGGGTGAAAGGACGGGAGTCATAAGCGTTGAGGGGATGCTTCAGCGAGTAGATTTGAACCGAGAGGCATTGACTGTTTCCGGAATTCTTCTTTATATCGACTCGACGACGCCTGTTTTTGATGAGGATGGGAATGCCGGTTCACTCAATCGGCTTGAGAGGGGAAAAAGGATTAATGCCGAACTCGTGTATGACTCTGCAAAGTGGACGATAAGGAAGATTAAGATTCTGAGATCTAATGATCATGACATCGAGATAAAGGCCCCTATCGAGCAACTGCACGTTCAAGGGAAGCGCCGGATGGAGATCATTATTATGGATATGAGGTTCCAGTGTGACGAGAATACAACCTTTATCGACCCTGAAGGCAGAGAGCTCGAATTTGATTTTTCAGTACTCGATATCTATAACAGGTTGACCGACAATGACGAGGAACGGCCAGTCAGCCAGTACAGTTTAGGAGATATCCTGGAGATTAGTGGTGAGTTTCAGGTCGATTTCATACCGGAGCGCAACTTTGATCTCAGTGACGGGGATGAAAGCGATGTCAACTTCTCGAAGCTCTCCACCCTACTGGAGCTTGCTTCTCGACCAAGTCCGGATTTCGATCTCTTCCTGAAGGTTGCCGCCCAGGAACCGACCAGCTCGTTTGATCCCCTCCATCCCGTTCGTAGTGAGGGGAAGGTCCGCCTCGCCGAGGCGTATATCCTCTGGCGAAGGGCCTTTACTGGTCATCTGGGAGTCAAGATCGGGCGTCAGGATTTCGATGAGAGAAGGGAATGGTTGTACGATGAGAACCTGGATGGGATCCGCTTCTACCTGAATTTCGATCCTGTTCTACTGGAGCTCTCTGCCAGCACGAACTTCTCAGAGGATAAGGAAATAGATAAAGGTGTTGTCAATTACATGCTTTATGGCTCATACAGTATCCACCGTGATGGACAGGTCGCAGTATACGTTATTCGTAGGGAAGATGATGATCCTCTTATCAATCACGATCGGCAGTGGTACGGTCTGAGATCCTTCGGGAAAGTAGGCAAGACATTCAAATACTGGATAGAACTGGCGCGTATGAATGGGGAAAGGAGGGGGAGAGAGTTGGATGCCGAAGCCTTCGATATTGGTTTTACTCAAGTCATGAAAGGAGTCCTCTGGGAACCTTCATTTACGTTTGGATATGCCTATGGTTCGGGCGATGCCGATTTCAGAGATCAGATAGATGGGAATTTCCGCCAGACCGATTTTGAGGACAACAATGACAAGTTCAATGGTGTTAACAGCTTCAAGTACTACGGGGAAGTTTTAGATCCAGAGCTCAGCAATCTCCGGATAGCTACTGCTGGCGTGGGTTTTCGTTGGTGGGATAACGGATCGTTGGATATCGTCTATCATGCCTACAGACAGGTTGTCCCTGACAACAAAATACATGGTTCTGATCTTCTGGTCGAACCACTGGGTAACCTTAAATTGATCGGTGATGAAATCGACTTCCTCATGGGCTACGAGAAGCTATGGAATATAGACCTGAAACTTATCATCGGCTTCTTCAGACCCGATTCTGCTTTTGGCCCGTTTAGAGAGACCGCATCCAAGACAAAATTTCAGGTTGAGTATAACTTTTAATTTCAGTGAGGACGAAATGCGAAAAGATAAATTAATCGGAGGGACTGCACTGGGAGTGATCTCGATATTGTTCATTTCTGGTCCAGCGTTGGCCCAATTCCATCATGTGTCGGGACGAGTGACCGACCCGAGGGGCTCAGGTGTCTGGGGTGTAGATATTGACGTGGAAGACTCGATTACGGGGATTCCCCTGGATATAACGAATGATCATACGGATCCGAACGGAGATTATGATATTGTACTGCCTACGGGAACCTTTAATATAGAGTATAACGCTCCACCCGGAGTGAAACTCGTATCGGAGATCAGGAGATTTGTTCTGGTCCAGAATGACCTGGTTATTGATATCGTTTTTGAAGATGGATTTTATCTCTCGGGCAGGGTTACCAATAACCTCGGTGCAGGGGTCAATCAGGTCGACATAGATGTAGATGATGTGGTGACGGGACTCCGTATAATCACACCCCGGGACAACACAGACATTAATGGAGATTACCAGGTAGTAGTTCCTGCTGGATTGTTCAACATCACAAGCGAGCCTCCACCCGGCGTCAGGCTGGCCGCCGCGATTCACCGGGATGTCGAAATCTCGGGGGACATGGTCCTGAATTTTACTCTCGAAGACGGTTACTTTGTCTCCGGATGGGTCGTCGACGAAGGGGGGATCGGACTCCTCGATATCGACCTCGATGCCGATGACCTCGAGACAGGTGAATCAGTTCCAACCCCGAGAGACAACACCGATAACACCGGACACTATTCTATTGTGCTTCCAGCGGGATCGTTTTCCATCACTTTCGATCCATTGATGAGAAATGACCTCGCCGCCTCGAGGTTGGACTCTGTTGCCGTAACAGGTGACGCTGTTCTGGATACTGTTATGCTGCAGGAAGGGGTCATGCTCTCGGGAATCGTCACCGACTGGCTGGGCTCTCCCGTTGAAGGTGCCGATCTGGATGTGGTCGATCCAGCCAATTCGAGGGGGCTCCCGACTCCGAGAGATAACTCGGATTCGACCGGTCATTACCAGGTCACGGTTCCCCCGGGTGTGTACGATCTCAGAATGAATCCTCCACC
>CAYTWO010000086.1:0-2078 GCA_964442125.1 uncultured Gemmatimonadota bacterium | reverse complement strand
TTTACAGGTTGCGGTATGGACCGCATTACTCATTGCGTAAAATGGTGTTACTCAAGTAGGATCGCGTAGTAACAGAGAGATAGGAGTAAAACGATGAAATTTGTAAAACTTTCATTTACGAGTGTTGTCGTCTTCCTTGCGCTGACGGTGACTCCTTCATCCCTTTTCGCTCAATTCACGGTGTCAGGTAGGGTCGAGGACCCGAACAATCAAGGTGTATATCCAGTAGACATCGATGTAGAAGATTCTGAAACCGGTGATCCAATCCCGATATGGGGAGATACGACCGATGTTAACGGTTACTATTCCATTTCCCTCTATGCTGGCACCTACGATATCATGTATATCCCCGATCCCAGCACCGGTGTCGCCCCGGTCATAGAGAGCGACGTTATCATTGAGGCGTCCATCATACTCAATGTCACAGCGCCCTGGGGTTATGAAGTCTCAGGAATTGTAACAGATCAGGGTAGCAATCCTGTCTATAACGCTGATATCGATGTCGCTGACAGTTTTACGAATGAAGTCTTGCTTACTCCAAATGACAATACGGACCTGACAGGATTTTATAGTGTGCTCGTTCCTGAGGGGGTGTTTAACTTCATATATACACCGAGACCGGAGGATAGCCTCGCTACTCTCACCCTGTGGGATGTTCAGGTCCTATCTGACATGACACTTGATGTTACCATGCCCCTTTCGGTAAGGTTGTCAGGATGGGTGAAAAACGAGGGAGGTTCAGGGATTTTCAACGTCGACCTCGATGTCGATGATGCGTTCACCGGGAGACGTATCCAAACACCGGACGATAACACCGATCAGAACGGATTTTATTCGATTATTGTGCCTGTAGGATTTCTCGACATAATGTATGAAGCCCCGATCGGGAGCGGCTATGCCGACAATGCGATTTGGGATCTCGTTGTCAACCGGGACCTCAATCTTGATGTAACTCTAAAAAACGGCCAGGAGATCTCAGGAACTGTCACAACATCACAGGGTCAGGGTGTTCCAAATGTTGATCTGGATGTTGACAACTCCATTACCGGTGAGAGGCTTCATACCTCCCACGACAACACCGATTTTGCTGGAAATTACAGCATCATGGTACCAACAGGGACATACGACATCTTGTTCGAACCGCCGGAGGGTATACCCCTTGCTGCCTGGAGGATTGAATCCAGAGTGATCAACGGGAATACCGTAATTAACCAGGTCCTTCCGGCTGGCAATTCCCTCTCCGGTACCATTAGCGATGATGATGGATTGCCGGTTGACAACTGTGACGTCGATGTGATCGACGTGAATACAGGGAATACCATACCTACACCGAGAGATAACAGTGACGACAAGGGGAATTATCAGGTCTACATTCCTGCGGGGATTTATGATATTGTCTACCAACCAGTTCCAGAGAGTGGTGTAGGAGAGGACAGTATCCTGGGTGTCGTCGTCACCCAGAATCTTATCCGGAACATCAATCTACCTTTCCTTTTCAACCAGGCGGTCACACTGTCCCCGGGAGAGGTGTCGATATTTCCCGGGGATCAGCTGTTTGAGACGATTCAGCTCTTCAACAACGACACGCAATCTAGACGTGTCCAGGTCAAGCTCGACGCTTTTCTGCCCGGTGGAGGTTCGATTCCCATCCTGCCACCGTTTCCGCCAAACGGTGTGAATTTACCGTCTGGCGGGCAAGTACAGGGGATACTACCGATCAGTGTTCCACCACTGGCTCCGGCCAACCTCGAGGTTAAACTCAAGGGTTTCATCCTCGATTTCAACCAGGGAAGTACGCTCAATGTCGATTCTACCAGTGTGAAGATACTCGATCCCAGTAACCCCGCGGGTCGACCGATAATCGGCTCAAAGGATTGACAAATAGCCATTGATCCGATCACAGGTTTCAGCGAGAAGGCCCCTAAGGGTGGAGATATATCTCCCCTGAAATTTCTGTCTTGACAGCTACGGGTTATTCTGCTGTATGGAGAGTTGCCGTGGACGAGTCGTAGATAATAGCGTATACGATCGTGGCGGACTCCGGGTCAATCAAGCCGCTAATGTCTGCCGAATCTTCC
>CAYTWO010000085.1:0-9968 GCA_964442125.1 uncultured Gemmatimonadota bacterium | reverse complement strand
CGAAGGAAATTCCTGTCCCGATTGCGATACTGGAATTGACGGTGTCTGGGCGTGAAACAGACACTGAATCGTGTCTCTCTCCCCACACTCAGTGTTACAATAGATGGCTCACTTATTGAACGTATCCAAGCGCTCTGAGTGCGTCCTCGGCTTCTGGTCGGACCTCTCCCGTCCGGAGTGAATCGGGTGACGAGAGGGTCTCGACGATCGATAGAAGTTCAGCCTTCATGCCTGCCGCCCGTTCGGGATAGGCGATAGCGAGATTTTCTTCCTCCCTGTTATTTCCTTCCATACTGAAGAGTTCTCCCTCATCATCCCACGGATTGTAAACGAATTTCCAATCGTGTCTCACGAGGGACCAGATGCTCTTCTTCTCATCACCGGACCCCATGGCCTCAGAATACCCGCTCCTGTCTGATATCATCGTCTCCCCCTCCAGGAAGGGTAGAAGACTCCTGCCGTGGATCTCGGGCAGGGCCTCCAATCCCAGATAATCGAGTATCGTCGGCATGATAT
This sequence comes from uncultured Gemmatimonadota bacterium, assembly GCA_964442125.1. Classification (GTDB taxonomy): domain Bacteria; phylum Gemmatimonadota; class CAZMKB01; order CAZMKB01; family CAZNLH01; genus CAYTWO01. Next base: position 9,452 of record CAYTWO010000085.1, on the reverse strand, counting down.
CGATACTCTCACAGAGTCCCTCCACCACGACACCCGCTGGGATACGACCGGGTCGGCTGAAGATCAATGGAATGTGTATCGATGGATCGTTCACCGATCCCCCGTGTCCCAGGTAGTTATTCTCTGCGAATGACTCGCCGTGATCCGCCGTAATGACAACGAGGGTATTCTCAAGCAGATTCAGACGGGCTAACTCAGCCCGGATCTGTTGAAAATAACTATCCATATAGCTGATTTCCCCCATATACAGTGCTTTCATCCGCTCGACTTCGACCCAGGGGATCGACTTTGTCTCGTGCGGAGTAATGATCTTCGCTTCCCCCTCGACCTCTCGATCGATTTGATCTTCATAGAAGGTGTCGTAGGGAGCTGGTGGATCCCATGGGCCGTGCGGATCGAAGTAATGGATCCATACGAAGAAATTTTCGGTTTGATGATCCTCGATCCATTTGAGCACGTTACCTGTGGTCGCGTCCGCCCGTCTCTGTAGCATGTCCTGCTGCAGGAGACCAAAAGCGTTCAGAAGTTTGTAGGATGGTGATCTTTCCAGTATCCTGGAGAGAAAATAGAACTGGAGCCGTCCGAAATTGCCGTCGTATGACTCAAATCCCTGGTCGAGACCGAAACTGTAATCCAGGACAAAGGCGCTCACGAAAGCGGCCGTGCGAAATCCATTCTCCTGCAGAACCTCGGCAAGCGTGAGCAACCCGGAACCTGCGGGAACGCCATTGATCCGGATGCCGTGGTAAAACGGATATGTGCTCGTCATGATCGACGTGTGGGAGGGGAGGGTGAGGGATGATTGAGCTATGCAGTAATCGAATCTGACTCCTTCCCGCGCAAAAGCGTCCAATGACTCTGTCTTTACGATATCGTTATCGTAGCACCCGAGATAGTCCGCGCGCTGTGTGTCTATCGTGATCAGAATGACATTGTCCCTGTCCGATTCCACCGAGACCGAAGGGAGAGGGCTCTCCTTCCGCCCTCCGGATGTAACCGAAAAATCACCAAGAAGGAGAATCGCCGGTGAAATGAGGATCGCCAGTGAAAGCAAAACGAGGCTTAAACCGTAGCCGCGGTGGATGGGGACCAATAGAAGCCGTATGCAAATTTTGAAGAACCACAGGGATAAAATCACGGAAACAAAGACAATCGGCCACCCAAGGAAGATAAGGAAAGACCCTTTGGCCCCCCCAAGATAGAGCCGGGAAACGACCAGAACGAAAAGGATCAGCAATGCCATGTATCCCCAACCAAACACGGACAGATACCTTCCCGTCAGGTTTCGGCGGGGATCCTTGCTGGCGATGATCAGGTAAAATAGTGCTCCGGACAGACCTGATAGCAGACCGCATATCGCATATACGATCGATGGAAGGCTGAGATATGCAAAGTAGTAAGAGGGGAGGCCCCATTTTCTCAATGCCGGCCATGGAATTACGAGCAGGGTCTCAATCAGGCCCGCGATCAACCCTGCCGCTATACCCAGCAAAACGGCCAGACAGATCCCATTCAGGGGGCTCAATACCCACTCTTGATCCTTACCGAAGAAGAACCTTTTTAAGCCTTTCATAGGTTTTACCAGTTCTCGCCCAGCACTTCGAAGTGAGATTGGTCGTGCGCGCACGCGGGGCATATATCAGGGGCCTCGGTTCCCTCGTGGAGGTAACCACAGTTCTGGCAGCGCCAAACCACGGGTTGATCCTTCTTGAAGACCTTATCATCCTCGATGTTTTTTGCGAGATCCAGGTACCTTTTCTCGTGCTGCTTCTCAGCGACGGCGATAGACTCGAAGACCTGTGCGATGTTATCGAATCCTTCCTCGCGGGCTATGTCGGCGAACTCTGGGTACATCGTGGTATATTCATAGTTCTCCCCTGCGGCGCCCGCCTTCAGGTTCTCCAGGGTCGAACTGATGGTGCCGAAGGGGAAAGCAGCACTAATCTCGGTTTGACCACCGGTCATGAGTTTGAAGAGGCGCTTCGCGTGCTCTCTCTCCTGGTTTGCCGTCTCCTCGAAGATTTGCGAGATCTGAACAAAACCTTCTTTTTTCGCTTGACTGGCAAAGTAGGTGTATCTGTTCCGCGCCTGTGACTCCCCCGCAAACGCGCCCATCAGGTTCTTCTCGGTGCGGCTTCCCTTGAGATCCATGTTAAACACTCCTTTCGTTGTTAGGGGTAATATCCCAGGTGTATCCTATAGCAGATGAAATATCAAGGTCAAGTCATTTTAGTTATATCTGTGTAACGAAAACAGTCGACCGTGTGATCGTTGACCATACCGACAGCCTGCATGAAGGCGTAGCAGATCGTAGGGCCAACGAACTTGAAACCTCGGTTCTTCAAATCCTTGCTCAATATCTTGGCTTCCGTCGACTGGTTTGGGATCTGATCGAGTCTACGCCACTCGTTTACAATAGGCTTGCCGCCGACGAAGCTCCAGAGATACTTGTCAAAGCTGCCTAATTCCTGTTGTATGCTGAGAAATCCCTTCGCGTTGGCAACCGTGGAATTGATTTTCGAACGGTTCCTGATGATGCAGGGATCGGACAGGAGTTTCTCGATCTTTCGATCACCGTAATTAGAGATCATGGAAGGATCAAAGCTATCGAAAGCCTTGCGGAAATTTTCTCTCTTCTTGAGCATGAGTTCCCAGCTCAGTCCGGCCTGCATTGTATCGAGGAAGAGGTGTTCGAACAAGATAAGGTCGTCGTGCTGCGGGACGCCCCACTCGTTGTCATGGTAGTCGATTGCGAGTTCACTCTTCGCCCATTCGCAGCGTTTCACGTTTTCATGGCCCATCACGTTTTACTTTTGTATACAAGGGTTGAAGAGTCAACAATATAATAAAACCTGCTCTGAAAACAATAGAAGTGAACAGTAAGTAGTGAGTAGTACCCCTCCCATGAACGAAAATGCAAAGCGAGCGTTCCCGAAGGTCTAGATTCCGGACAAGCCGGAATGACGAGGACCCGGACAAGCCGGAATGACGAGGACCCGGACAAGCCGGAATGACTTCCTTCTGGACCTCCGTAAAAAGATCCTACACTCGTGGTCATGTTTCAGTGTGAGTCAATCAGAGAAATTAGGGAAACTCCAGGACAATAAAAGTATTGACAAATGGAAGAAATCGTTGTATTAAATCTCTTCCTTTTATCAATTATAGCCTCGTTTGAACGCGGTTTCGTCGTGGACTAGTGATTACCCCTCATAACCCTTGGTATGGGCTTAAGTTACAATGGATCTTGGACTCTGGACCTTCTATTTTTTTGCTGCACTGACGGTGCTTTCAGGGGCTTGCGTGGTTTTTTTCCGGAACATCGTCTACTCCGCGTTTATGCTGTTCCTGACTTTTTTCGGAGTGGCGGGTCTTTACGTCTTCATGGGGGCGGATTTTCTCGCTGCCACACAGGTTCTGCTCTACGTCGGAGGTATCCTGATCCTGATCATCTTCGGTGTTATGCTGACCAGGAAAGTGATGGATGTGAAGGTCCGGGAAACCAGGGTGAATTTCTTTCAGGGGCTGTTCCTCGCAGCCGCCTTCCTCGCCATTCTCCTCGGCGTTATTTTCAAGACAGAGTGGCTTACAGCCGGGAAGTATTCTATTAAGCCCACTACGCAGACTATCGGGACGCTCCTGATGACCGATTACCTGTTACCCTTCGAGGTTGCCTCTCTGCTTCTGCTGGGTGCATTGATCGGTGCGGCCTTGCTGGCGAGAAAGGGGGAGTGACGAACCTGTGATTTCTCTCGAACATTACCTCGTCATCAGCGCTATCCTCCTTGCCCTGGGCATGTTCGCCGTGATGACAAAGAGGAACGGGATCGCGGTCCTTATGGGCGTTGAGCTGATTTTAAACGCGGCCAATATCAACCTCGTGGCATTTTCTCATTTCACCACACAGTTCATCACGGGACAGATGTTCGCGATCTTCGTGATAATAATGGCAGCTGCGGAGGCAGCCGTAGTTCTGGCGATCATCCTTGCCCTCTACTCGAACCGGCAGTTAGTCGATGTCGATCAGGCAGACGCGATGAGGGGATAGGATCGAAGTGATTATGGAAAACTTGCTGATACCGATTCTGCTGTTACCTCTTGGAGCCTTTTTTATCCAGATCCTGTTCGGGAGCAGGTTTCCTCGAGGGGGTGATTGGATATCGACGGCCACGATACTCGCTTCATTTTATTTTGCCGTACGAGTTTTCTTTGGTGTCTGGGAAGGCGGCGGTCCTGATTTTCATCAGATCTACACATGGTCATGGCTGACCCTGCCGGGATTTTCTCTCAGCGCCGGAATGTGGGTCGACAGCGTGACGGCGGTAATGTTGGTCGTCGTGACACTCGTCAGCAGCTTGATCCACATCTATTCAGTCGGCTATATGCACGGTGATCCCCGGTATTCCCGATATTATGCCTATCTCTCCCTCTTCTCCTTCTCGATGCTGGGGATCGTTCTCACCGACAGCCTCTTCTTTCTCTATGTTTTCTGGGAACTCGTCGGGATCAGTTCGTACCTCTTGATCGGCTTCTGGTTCGAGAAACCAGAGGCCGCCAGTGCCGGAAAGAAGGCTTTTATCACAACCAGGGTCGGTGACGTCGGGATGTTCATAGGCATCATGATGGTCTTCGCTCATATCGGTCATGTCTCTTACGCTGAGCTCTTCTCTTCCGTGGCGAATGGTGCCTGGGACAACACATTATTGACCATTGCAGGAGTCTGTCTCTTCATGGGGGCCGTAGGGAAATCTGCACAGTTTCCCCTGCATGTATGGCTCCCTGACGCGATGGAAGGTCCTACTCCTGTCAGTGCGCTTATCCATGCCGCGACGATGGTCGCGGCGGGTGTTTACATGGTGGCGAGGCTGTTTGTAATCTTTACTCCTGACGCGCTTCTCGTGATCGCCTATATTGGAGCCATCACGGCTTTCTTCGCCGCCACGATCGCTATCGTGATGACCGATATAAAGAGGGTTCTCGCGTATTCCACGCTCAGTCAGCTCGGATACATGATGCTGGCCCTTGGAGTAGGTGGTTATGTCGCAGGTATATTTCATCTGATGACCCATGCGTTTTTCAAAGCTCTCCTCTTCCTCGGGGCAGGAAGTGTTATTCACGCGATGCACACCAACGAGATCACGGAGATGGGGGGCCTGAGAAAAAAGATGCCTGCCACCTTTTTGACTTTTCTCGCCGCGACAATGGCAATATCCGGTGTACCGTTCTTCTCGGGGTTTTACAGCAAAGACGCTATCCTCGCCTCGGCGCTTGCCTTCGGGCTTGAAGAGGGACACATGCTCTTATTCCTGATGGCGATAGTTGCAGCCGGGATCACCGCGTTCTACATGTTCAGGCTGGTATTCGTAACGTTCACGGGAAAGCCGAGAAATAAAGAACTGCACGACCATGCGCACGAATCTCCCCTGGTCATGACCATTCCGCTCGTTGTTCTTGCCATACTGTCCGTCTCCTCTGCGTGGGGGGGCTGGTTCGAGCGATTCGTGGAGAAACCCGACCTGATGGCCTATGCAACGGTCGCCAGCGTTAAGCAGGGGTCGCATTCCCCGGATGGAGATCCGGTTCATGGAATCGAAATATCTGAGGTACCAAGGTCGAGGGCTCTGAGGCGGGCTCGAGAAGAATATCATCGTGACACTGTACCCGGATCTCAGGCTGAACAAGGTGAGGACCACGATGAGCATGATTCCCATGGCGCACATACAACAGCGATGATACTATCGATAATTGTCGCGGGAACAGGGATATTCCTCTCATACCTTACATATCAAAGGAAGAGCATATCGAGTGAGGCGATGATCGGTCGCTTCAGAGGTGTCCACAGGGTCCTCTCGAACAAATATTACGTGGATGAATTCTATCAGAAGACCTTCATAGGGATGACCCTGCTGATCAGTCGTATCTCGGGGTGGTTCGATCTGTATATTATCGACGGCATCGTCAACGGAGTTTCCAGGCTGACGACACTCTTTTCTGCCGCAGAAGGTCGTTTCGACCTCAAGGTAATCGACGGTATGGTAAACGGGATTGCCGGCAGCTTTATCTTTTCCGGCAAGAACTTGAGGAGAATACAGACCGGTCGTATCCAGAATTATCTGGTGGGACTCCTTGTCGGTATCATCGTTATTTTCCTGTTCAAGGTCATTTGAGGAAATTTTGGACCCTGGAATTTTGTGCTGCTATACTGACCTAATCGCTCAACTTAGGTCTGAATAAGGATCGTAAAGAGATCAACTGGCTATGACAAAAGGAGCGCTAATCTATGGGTGATCATATCTTGACCTGGACGGTCTTCTCGCCCCTTTTAGGGGTGCCGATAATCCTGTTTCTTCCATCCGCGCAGGCGAAACTGATGAAGGCCATCGCTCTGGTTGCCACTTTAATACCCCTTATTCTGGGTATTAAAATCTTTATGGTGTTTGACAGGACTGCGACCGGGCTCCAGTTCGTTGAACACTATGCCTGGATTAAATCGTTCAATATCGAGTACTTTGTGGGGATCGACGGCATCAGTGTACCGATGGTACTTCTAACGGCGCTGCTCGGCCCCATATGTATCCTGGCATCATGGAACATCGACCGGGCCGTCAGGGGGTATTTTTCCCTGTTCATACTGCTGCAGGTGGGGATGATGGGTGTCTTTTGCGCCCTGGACTTTTTTCTCTTTTATATCTTCTGGGAGGTTATGCTCCTCCCAATGTACTTCCTCATCGGGATATGGGGGGGACCACGCAGGGAATACGCGGCGATCAAGTTTTTCCTTTACACACTGCTCGGAAGCGTTCTCATGCTGCTTGCTATGCTTGCGCTCTATTTTTACAGTGAGCCCCACACCTTCAACATGATGAAGTTGATTCACGATAATTCGTTCGACGGGAAGACTCTGGAGATCTTCGGCTCGGTATTCTCCTTCAGCAAGATAGTTTTCGTGGCTCTATTCATAGGCTTTGCAATCAAGGTGCCTCTTTTCCCGTTCCACACGTGGCTTCCTGATGCTCACGTGGAAGCGCCAACGGCGATCAGTGTCATCCTGGCGGGTGTCCTGCTGAAGATGGGGACCTACGGACTGTTCCGGATCAGCTATCCCATCTTGCCGGAAGCCGCTGCCTGGTTTTCCCTGACCCTCGCCGTGCTGGGTATGATCAATATAATCTATGGCGCCTTATGTGCCATGGCTCAGACAGACCTGAAAAAGCTCGTGGCCTATTCGAGTATCAGCCACATGGGAATCGTCTGCCTCGGTATGGCGGTCTTTACCCCGGCCGGAATGAACGGCGCTCTTTTTCAGATGTTCAATCACGGGACAGTAACGGCGATGCTGTTCCTTCTCGTGGGTGTGATTTACGATCGCGCTCACCTCAGGGATATCGATGCGTTTGGAGGACTGGGCGTGAATATGCCGATATATACCGGGATCACGAGCCTCGCTTTCTTTGCCGCTCTTGGCCTTCCCGGCATGAGTTCTTTTATCAGCGAAGTCCTCGTCTTCATCGGTGCGTTTAATGTCTACAGGACTATAACAGTTGTATCGGTCATCGGTATCGTCCTGACGGCGGGATATCTCCTGTGGACTCTCCAGCGAATGTTCCTTGGCCCTCTCAACGAGAAGTGGAAGGATCTCCCGGAGATCGGTCTCAGAGAGATAATCACCCTTGCCCCGCTGGGTATCATAGTGATTATTCTCGGTATATACCCGATGCCCCTCCTCGATATGATTTCGACATCCATGCAGGGCTTGATAGAGATGTTGAATTAACAGGTATTAATTTTGTTTTTCCTGAATGGTTGTTGGGAAGGTTTTGGAGACAGCTGACGGCTGACTATTCACTGCTCACTGGCAGGGTGCTTATCTAAGCGGCAGGAGAATTTTTGGAGTAACAATGGGGAATATTGAGAGCATCAGGTTTTTCTACCCCGAGCTTGTCCTGACCATGCTGGTTATCGTCATAATCTTGATCGATCTCGTTTTGCGAAGGCAACGCAAAAAGGCAATCGTGACGTTTGTCTCCATCATCGGACTCTTTGTTGCTTTTATGTTCGCCCTGGAGCTCTTTCGATTCCCCGCAACGACCCTGTTTTCGGGGATGGTCGCTCTCGATCCCTTCGCTGTCTTTTTCAAGATGCTGGCGATTCTGGTCGCCGGATTTATCATCGCTTTCTCGTATCCCACGTGGGAAATATCTGAGAATAAGATAGCGGAGTTTATTTCCCTCACCATCGTGGTCGTGATCGGAATTTCACTCCTCTCTTCCTCTGTCAATCTTCTCATGATTTATCTCGCTTTCGAGATGGTGAGCATACCCTGTTACATCCTGTGCGGGTTGAAAAAACGTGATATTCGATCTAACGAAGCTGCTCTCAAGTATGTTATTTACGGTGCTGTTTCAACGGGTCTCATGCTTTACGGCCTAAGCATGATATATGGCTTTACAGGAACCCTCGATATATTTGAGGTGCGACGGGCTATTTTGAGCTCACCTCCGTATCCCCTGGCGCTCTTTGTAGCGGGGCTTCTCATCCTGGTAGGGTTCGGTTACAAGATCGCCGCGGTGCCTTTTCACTTCTGGAGCCCGGATGTCTATGAGGGAGCACCCACACCGGTTACGGCATTCCTTTCGGTAGGACCCAAAGCCGCCGGATTCGCGGTAATCATCCGCTTTTTCTACGTTACCCTGAGCCAGGGAGATATTGTGTCACCGGTAGAGGTTGGTGGATTCGACTGGGCAATCCTCCTGGCCGTGATATCCGCTGTCACGATGACGCTCGGGAATCTGTCGGCCATCGTTCAGGTAAACCTGAAGAGACTCCTCGCCTATTCGAGTATCGCTCATGCAGGCTATATTCTCATGGGGGTTGTGGTCCTTTCCGTTGACGGTCTCCGGGCAGTTCTTTTCTACCTCGTCGTCTATCTCTTCATGAACCTCGGCGCATTTCTTGTAGTCATCTCGGTCGCCGAATCTACGAAGAAAGAGGAGATCGGTGATTACAACGGTCTGGGCTACAAAGCACCGTTCGCGGCGGTTGCCCTGACAGTTTTTCTCTTTTCACTTACGGGTCTACCTCCGACCGGTGGATTTGTCGGGAAGTTTTACCTGTTCGCGGCCATTATCGAGAAGGAGCTTTACTGGCTCGCCTTGATCGGAATCATAAACAGCGTAGTTTCCCTCTATTACTATGCACGGATCGTCAAGGCGATGTACCTTGCCAAGGTCGAGGAGGAAAGTTCGATTTCGATCTCACCATTATATACCGCGCTACTGGCCATCCTTGTCATCCCTACCATTCTGTTTGGCGTCTACTGGACTCCCTTGAGCCGGTTCATCAATGAATCGATGCGATTCATTCCATTCCATTGAGAGATCCATCCCGCCCCAACTCCCTATCCAGTTGACGAATAAAGCCGATCAGGCTATAATATTAACGACATGAAAGATGAT